>NZ_JALBYS010000056.1:0-25862 GCF_022678525.1 Serratia sp. PGPR-27
GGTGGTGCTGATGGCAGCCTGGCTGGGCAAGGCGCGTCTTATCGACAACCAGCAGGTCGACCTGACGCTGTAAGCCGTTTTTTATACTGTCGTCACCCTACCGCCCTGACCATAGGTAGACAATGGCGGGGCAATCGGTGACGATAGAGATTGCAGGGATGCAGGAGAGATGTTCAACCCCAGCGCCTGTGAAGGCCGATATTCAGTTAGGTAAAGCTATGATACGTACTATGCTGCAAGGCAAGCTGCATCGCGTCAAAGTCACTCAGGCTGACTTGCACTATGAAGGATCCTGCGCCATCGACCAGGATTTCCTGGAAGCGGCCGGCATTCTGGAATATGAAGCGATCGATATTTACAACGTGGATAACGGCCAGCGCTTCTCCACCTACGCCATCGCCGCCGAGCGCGGTTCGCGCATCATTTCGGTCAACGGCGCCGCCGCGCGCTGCGCCTGCGTCGGCGACAAACTGATCATCTGCTCCTATGTGCAAATGACCGACGCCGACGCCCGCCAACACCACCCGAAAGTCGCCTATTTCGAAGGTGACAACAACCTGCAGCGCAAGGCGAAAGCCGTGCCGGTTCAGGTCGCCTGACAATAAAACGGGCGCCTTGCGCGCCCGTTCTTCCTTATTGCACCACCACCGTGCCCGGCTTGTTGGCTATCCGATCCGCCATGGTCTGGATCGAGTCGGTGCGCAGAATATACAGCCGCTTTAGCGTATAGGGGTTATCCCCCGGCTTTACCTTGCCCTGCACCGTGGTCACCGCCAGATGGAAACCGGCGTCCTGCGCCGCCTGAATCGCCCGTTGGTTATAGCCGCCGAACGGGTAAGACAGATACAGCACGTGCGGATTGAACTGCGACAGCGCGCGGCGTGAGCGCTCAAAATCAAACTCGATATTGTGCAGCGAACGGCTCAGCAAAATCGGCTGGCGATTACCGTCGGTGCGGTGCAGGAAATGGGTATGCGACTGCACGTCGAACACGTCCTGAATCTGCTTGAGCTCCGAGACGCTCATAAACTGCAGCGAGTCCGGGTTCCATTTCTGCGGATGGCGTTTGATGCGCGAAGAGATGATGAACGCCGTGGCGCGGAAACCGTAATCCTTCAGCACCGGGTAAGCGTAGCGATACACCGATTTCAGCCCGTCGTCGAAGGTCAGCACGACCGCCTTGCCCGGCAGGTTGATCTGATTTTTCAGGTAGGCTTCCAGCTGGTACAGCGAAATGGTGTCGTAGCCCGCCTGCTTCAGGTAGGTCATCTGGTTGCTGAACGCCACGTCTGAAGTGGTGGTCGAGGTGTGGCGGAAGCGTTTGTTCTCTTCGTTTTTCAGCAGGTGGTGGTAAGTCAGCACCGGTATGCCGTTATCGATCTCGCAGTCCAACTCATTAATGAACCCCAGCCGCTCGCCGATGTTGACTTCGTACCAGGTGTTGTTCAGGCGATCCTTCAGCTTGCCGATGATCGGATAGCGCAGGTTGCCTTCCAGCGTGCCCAATACCTCGCTGTCCTTGTCCGCTGCGGTGTATACGTCGATCGTTTTTTGCGTGATCAGATTCTGGTTGGTCAGCGGTTTGTTCAGCTCGCCCAGATCGTCTTGCACCTTGCGCGACTTCTTCAATTCACGCACGTCGTCTTTATCGATAAAGCCGGTACCGTGCCCGAATTTGAATTCGTAGTATTCCGCATCCGCCGGGAAGACTTGGAGCAGTTGCCCGCGCTTCACTTCCCCTACCGGGATCACATGCTCGCCCACCAACGCATAGACTTCGCTATCGCGCTGCGCTTCCATGTATTCAGATTTAACCGCGCTGTCTTCCGACAGCAGACTAGCCAGGCTCACAGGGGAAACCAACGACATCAGAATGCCGAGCAACCCAGCCGTTAACGTGTATTGAGACCGCATGATGATGTTCTGCTTACGAGTGCGTAATGACAAAAGTGGAGGAAATGTGGAGCGCCAGCATAGCACGATTTGAACAGCGGGGAACTAGCGGTTATTTGAGCAATTCTATTGATTTACGCGCCGCCTGCGCCAAATCAAGAAAAGCGCCCCCGCCGGGAAAGCGAGGGCGCGATACGATCAGCTGCGCAGGCCGCGGCCGCGCTCGATCAGGTACCAGGACAGCAGGTAAAACACCGCGATAAACGCCACCAACACCGCCATGGTGAACGCCAGCGGCACGTCGTTGATGCCGAGGAAACCGTAGCGGAAGCCGCTGATCATATAAACGATGGGGTTCAGCTTGGACACCGCCTGCCAGAATGGCGGCAGCAGCGACAGCGAGTAGAACACCCCGCCCAGGTAAGTCAGCGGCGTCAGCACGAAGGTCGGGATCAGGCTGATGTCGTCGAAAGTGGTGGCGAACACCGCATTGATCAGCCCCGCCAGCGAGAACAGGATCGCCGTCAGCAGCAGCGTCAGCGCAATCACCCACCAGGCGTGCACCTGCAGCGGCACGAAGAACAGTGAGATGATGGTCACCAGTACGCCGACGCAGATGCCGCGCGCCACGCCGCCGCCGACATAGCCGGCGATCACCACGTGGGTCGGCACCGGCGCCACCAGCAGTTCCTCAATGTTGCGCTGAAACTTGGCGCTGAAGAACGACGAGGCGACGTTGGCATAGGAGTTGGTGATGACCGCCATCATGATGAGGCCGGGCACGATGAACTGCATGTAGCTGAAGCCGTGCATATCGCCAATGCGCGAGCCGATCAGGTTACCGAAGATGATGAAGTACAGCGTCATGGTGATCACCGGCGGCACCAGGGTCTGGATCCAGATGCGCGCGAACCGGTTTACCTCTTTGGCCCAGATGCTCTGTAAGGCCACCCAATACAAACGCGTCATGCTTTCTCTCCATTGCCGTTAACCAGGGTGACAAACAGCTCTTCCAGGCGGTTCGCCTTATTGCGCATGCTCAGCACCTGCACGCCCTGCGCGCTCAGCTGGGCGAACAGGCCGTTCAGCCCTTGCTCGCGCATCACCTCCACTTCCAGCGTCGAGGTATCCGTCAGGCGGCTGCGGTAACCGTCCAGCTTCGGCAGCGGGCTCTTCGCCGCCAGATCGAGGATGAAGGTTTCCGACTTCAGCTTGGCCAGCAGCCCCTTCATCGAGGTGTTTTCCACCAGTTCTCCGTTCTGGATGATGCCGATGTTGCGGCACAGCATTTCCGCCTCTTCCAGATAGTGGGTGGTGAGGATAATGGTGGTACCCTGGGCGTTCAGATCTTTCAGGAAGCCCCACATCGAGCGACGCAGCTCAATATCCACCCCGGCGGTCGGCTCATCGAGGATCAGCAGCTTCGGCTGATGCATCAGCGCGCGGGCGATCATCAGGCGGCGCTTCATGCCGCCGGACAGCATGCGGGCGCGCTCGTTGCGCTTGCCCCACAGATCCAGCTGATTGAGGTATTTTTCGGCGCGCGCCATCGCTTCACGCCGCGTGACGCCGTAGTAACCCGCCTGGTTCACCACGATCTGCAACACGGTCTCAAACGGATTGAAGTTGAACTCCTGCGGCACCAGGCCGAGCTGGCGCTTGGCGTTGACGATGTCTTTATCGATGTCGTAACCGAATACCCGTACGCTGCCGGCCGTTTTGTTCACCAGCGAGCTGATGATGCCGATGGTGGTGGACTTTCCGGCGCCGTTTGGCCCCAGCAGGGCATAAAAATCCCCCGCTTCGACGCTCAGGTCAATGCCGCGCAGCGCCTTGACGCCACCGGCGTAAGTCTTGGTCAGCTGCGCTAATTCCAGTGCATAATTCATATGTAAAATAGTACCTTATAACGATGAGTATGCCGCCACTCCCCTGTTTGCGAGGCTTGAAACACTAACGATAATCCTAGCATCGGCGACGTTTTCACTGCGTCGAATCCGTGCGCTAAATGAGGCTGCACCACTGTTCCGATTTCCAAATTGTGACGCTTACCCTATATTACCCCAACGCAATCTGTCCGTTACGGGTCAATCACCTCCATGAAAGAAATCGAAGAGCTTATCGCCAACAACCAGGCCTGGTCGGCCAATATCAGTCAGGAAGACCCGGATTTTTTTGAACGTTTAGCCCAGGCGCAAAAGCCCCGCTTCTTATGGATTGGTTGCTCTGACAGCCGCGTTCCCGCAGAACGCCTGACCGGCCTCGAGCCGGGTGAACTGTTCGTCCATCGCAACGTGGCGAACCTCGTAATACACACCGATCTTAACTGCCTGTCGGTGGTGCAGTATGCGGTAGATGTGCTGGAAGTCGAACACATCATCATCTGCGGCCACCTGGGCTGCGGCGGCGTGCAGGCGGCGGTGGAAAACCCGGAGCTGGGTTTGATCGACAACTGGCTGCTGCACATTCGCGATCTGTGGTACAAGCACAGCTCGCTGCTGGGCGAGCTGCCGCCGGAACAGCGTTTCGACATGCTGTGCGAGATCAACGTCATTGAACAGGTGTACAACCTGGGCCACTCCACCATCATGCAATCAGCCTGGAAGCGCGGCCAGAAGGTGATGATCCACGGTTGGGTGTACGGCATTCAGGACGGCCGCCTGCGCGATATGGAAGTGCTGGCGACCAGCCGCGAGAGCCTGGAGATGGGCTACCGCAAAGCGATAGCCAAACTGAAGCAGGATAAAGGCGTATAACCCCGCCGCGGGCGCGGCTTGCCGCGCCCCACATCCAATTACTCGTCCAGCAGCACCACTTTGCCGACGTACGGCAGGTGACGATAACGCTGAGCGTAGTCGATGCCATACCCCACCACGAACTCATCCGGGATCGAGAAGCCGACATATTCAACCGGCACCTGCACTTCACGGCGCTCAGGTTTGTCCAGCAAGGTGCAAATCGCCAGTGACTTCGGCCCGCGCAGCGCCAAAATCTCGCGCACTTTGTTCAGCGTGTTACCGGAATCGATGATGTCTTCCACGATCAGCACGTCTTTGCCGCGAATGTCTTCGTCCAGATCCTTGAGGATCTTCACGTCGCGGGTGGTGGACATGCCGCTGCCGTAGCTGGAGGCGGTCATAAAGTCGACTTCGTGCGGCACCTCGATCGCGCGGCAGAGATCGGCCATGAACATGAAGGAGCCGCGCAGCAGCCCGACCAGCACCATGTCGCTGCCGCTGTCGCGGTAATGTTCGGTGATCTGGCGGCCAAGTTCGGCGATACGGGTCTTAACTTCCTGCTCGGAAATCATTACGTCTACAGTGTGTTTCATAGTATTCAGGTCAGTTGCCGGAAGAAAGGCGCAGAGTTTAGCATAGCCTTTCGCCGGTGGCGACGCGAGCGCGCCGCCACGTGAGCGCCGGACCGCGATCATTCGTCGACGGTGAAGCCCATCATCATGCCGGTATCTTCGTGTTCCAACAGGTGACAGTGGGCCATATACGCATGTTCGCTGCTTGCCGGATGATCGAAGCGCACCAGCACTTCGCTGCGCCACCCTTCGACGCGCACCGTGTCCTTCCAGCCGCTGCGATGCGCCGCCGGCGGTTTGCCGTTTTCCGACAAGATACGGAACTGGGTGCCGTGAATGTGGAACGGGTGCAACATCATGTCGCCCTCACCAGAAATGGTCCATTTCTCATACTGGCCACGTTTGGCGGCGAACATCGGCTTGGTCATGTCGAAGGCCTTGCCGTTGATCATGTTGCCGTGGCTGAAGTCGAACGGTTTGGCTTTGCCCTGCGCGCCGCCGTGATCCATCCCGGCCATCTTGCCATGATCCATGCCTTTCATGTTGCCGTGATCCATGCCCTGCATGCCGCCCTTCTCCATGCCTTTCATGTTACCGTGGTCCATGCCTTGCATGTCTGCGCCACCCGTCGCGCCATGATTCATGCTCATGCCAGCCATCGCCTGGTGGCCATAGCGATCCATCAGCGCCTGCATGCCCAGCATATCCAGCTGCGGATCCATCATCAGCTGTAGCCAGCGCTCCTGGATACCGGTGATAGCAGGCAATGCCGGCAGCTTCACCAGGCTATCCGGCATGGTTTTAATGCCCTGCGCCAGCGAGGGCTGAATGCGCAGCACCGGCAGCGGTTGATCGAACGGCGCCAACGTCATGCCCATCTGCTTCACCGGCAGCGTCACGATATCGAATGCTTTCCCATCCGAGGCATCGACCAATACTTCAAAGCGTTCGCCCATCAGCATCGGCAGCTCGGTCAGCTTCACCGGCTCCGCCAGGAAACCGCCGTCGCTGGCGATAACGTACAGCGGACGGTTGTCACTGGCCGCCAGATTCAGCGAGCGGGCGTTACAACCGTTGAGGAAACGCAGACGCAGCCAGCCGCGTGGCGCCAGATGTTGCGGATACTGCGCGCCGTTGGTGAACATGCGATCGCCAAACCAGCCCACCGCCGCGCTCATCACGTCCAGGCGGTATTCGATCTGCGCGTCTTTGCCCAGCCGCTTATCCTGCAGGATCACCGGAATATCATCCTGCCCCCAGGTTTTCGGCAGCGGCAGTTTGGCGCTTTCGTCGTCTTCCAGCAGCACCAGCCCCGCCAGCCCCATCATCACCTGGCTGCCGGTTTTACCGTGCGTATGCGGGTGGAACCAGCAGGTAGCCGCCGGTTGATCAACGGTGAAATTCACCGTGCGCGTCGCGCCGGGATGGATCAGCGCCTGCGGGCCGCCATCGACGTCGCCGGGAATTTCCAGACCGTGCCAGTGGACGGTACTGGCCTCCGCCAGGCGGTTTTTGATATCGACCGTCACCGGCTGGCCACGCTGCAGCTTCACCGCCGGCCCGAGCAGCGCGCCGTTGAATCCCCAGGTTTTAGTGGCGGCGCCCGGCAACCAGCGGGTTTCCCCCGCCTGCAGCGCCAGCGCAATCTTTCCCTGCGCGTCGGGCGTCAACAGCGGCGGTACCGGCAGGGCCGGCCTATCGGCCGCCCAGGCGGCTCGGCTCCATAACGGCAATGCGCTCGACGCGCCCAGCGCGGCGGTTAATTTAATAAAATCACGGCGTAACATCGCTGACTCCCTTTTCTCAGTGACATAACTCAATGCCGCCAGCCTAAACCTTCCCCCAGGCGGAAGGTCAAGCCTTTCCTGGCGGTATTTTAAGCTATGCCTCACAATCAAGAGAGTGTGACTGGCAAGCGCGACGCCGGCCCGCCGGCAATAAAATTTGGTGCCTTTACAGACAAGTGTGGTAACGTCAGCAGACGACAAACAGGCCTATTTCATGATGAAAAAAACAACGTTATCGATGCTGTTGCTGGCGATGCTGGGCTTCTCCAACGCCAGTCTGGCGCTGAATGAATCCGAGGCGGAAGATCTGGCCGATCTGACGGCGGTATTTATTTATTTGAAAAATGATTGCGGCTACAACGATTTGCCAAACGCGCAAATCAAACGCGCCATTGTCTATTTCGCGCAACAAAACCGCTGGGATTTGAGCAACTACAACAGTTTCAATATGAAGGCGCTGGGCGAAGACAGCTATCGGGATCTCAGCGGCATCGCCATTCCAACGCCCAAGAAGTGCAAATCGCTGGCGCGCGACTCGTTGAGCCTGCTGGCCTACGCCAATTAATTCTTTCCCCTTCTCCCATCCGCTTAACGCTCTCTCTGTCTGAAATTCAACCGTGCATCGCCAGGCAGAGTTAGCTATGATGTTGCGCCGATTTTTCATGGCTGTTATTACGGAGTTTCCCGCACATGACCCAGAAAGAAATTTGGTACGAAACGCTGCATACGGGCTTCGGCCAGTACTTCTCGGTAGAGAAGGTGCTGTACCGCGAGAAGACCGATCATCAGGATCTGGTGATCTTCGAGAACCCGGAGCTGGGGCGCGTGATGGCGCTCGACGGCGTGGTGCAAACCACCGAGCGTGACGAGTTCATCTATCACGAAATGCTGACCCACGTGCCGCTGCTGGCGCACGGCCGGGCGAAGAAAGTGCTGATCATCGGCGGCGGCGACGGCGGCATGCTGCGTGAAGTCAGCCGGCACCCTGGCGTGGAGCAGATCACCATGGTCGAGATCGACGCCGGCGTCGTCGAGTTCTGCCGCCAGTACCTGCCCAACCACAGCGCCGGCGCCTATGACGATCCGCGCTTCAAGCTGGTGATCGACGACGGCGTCAACTTCGTGAATCAAACCGACGAAACGTTCGATGTGATCATCTCCGACTGCACCGATCCGATCGGCCCCGGCGAAAGCCTGTTCACCTCGGCGTTTTATGAAGGCTGCGCCCGCTGCCTGAATGAGGGCGGCATTTTCGTCGCGCAGAACGGCGTCTGTTTCCTGCAGCAGGACGAGACGGTCAACAGCCACGCCAAACTGAGCCGCTACTTTAGCGACGTCAGCTTCTATCAGGCGGCGATCCCGACCTATTACGGCGGCATCATGACCTTCGCCTGGGCGAGCCAGGACCCGGCGCTGCGCCAGCGCGATCTGCCTGCCCTGCAACAGCGCTTTAACCAAAGCGGCCTACACTGCCGTTATTACAACCCGGCAATTCACGTCGGCAGCTTTGCCCTGCCGCAATATTTGCTCAATGCCCTGAACGTAACACGTTAAGCGAGAAGATAAAGGAGGTGGCCCAAATTGCATAAGCTAAAACTGCACGGCTTCAACAACCTGACCAAGAGCCTGAGTTTTTGTATTTACGATATTTGTTACGCCAAAACCGCGGACGATCGCGATGGCTATATCGCCTACATAGACGAACAATATAACGCCAACCGGTTAACCGAGATCCTGAGCGAAACCTGCTCGATCATCGGCGCCAATATTCTGAACATCGCGCGTCAGGACTACGAGCCGCAGGGCGCCAGCGTCACCATCCTGGTCAGCGAAGAGCCGATCGATCCGAAAGACGTCGATACGTCGGAACACCCCGGTCCGCTGCCGAATACGGTCGTCGCGCACCTGGACAAAAGCCATATCTGCGTACACACCTACCCGGAAAGCCATCCGGAAGGCGGGCTGTGCACCTTCCGCGCCGATATCGAGGTTTCGACCTGCGGCGTCATTTCGCCCCTCAAGGCGCTGAACTATTTAATTCACCAGCTGGAATCCGACATCGTCACCATGGACTATCGCGTGCGTGGTTTTACCCGCGACGTGAACGGCGTGAAACATTACATCGATCATGAGATCAATTCGATCCAGAACTTTATGTCGGAAGACATCAAGGCGCTGTACCACATGATGGACGTGAACGTTTACCAGGAAAATATCTTCCATACCAAGATGTTGCTGAAGGATTTCGATCTGAAGCACTACCTGTTTAACGCGGAGCCGGAGGCATTGAGCGCCGCCGAGCGCAAGCAGATCACCGATCTGTTATGGAAAGAGATGCAGGAAATCTATTACGGCCGCAATATTCCGCATCTGTGATGGAAAGGGCGCGGCACGCCGCGCCCTGATGCTTAGTACTTCAGCATGAAAGAACGATAGGCTTTCAACACCAGCAGGAAATCCTCAACGCCGCAGAATGAGAGGCTTTCTTCGTCGTAATAGTTCATCCCCTCTTCCATTTCATCGCCCTCGAACTCCAGCTGATTGGCGCGGATCATCACTTCTTCACCGTCCATCAGCAGCGTATATTCATGGCCTTCCAGCTGCCATTGACGCTCGCTGCCTTTGACCTCGGCCGCACCGGCTTCAATGCGGTCCAGCAGGTTGAAATCGCCTTTGACTTCTTCGTTGATCCAGTGGCCAATCGCTTCATGCCCCATCGAAAATCTGACGATCACCTGACCGGTGACGTCACGCAGAAATTCGTAATCCATAGCATGCCCTCCTGAGCCCTTTTTCTTAGTGTAAACATAAATGGCGGACTAACTCAGTGAGCGCTCGCAAAGTTGGCAACTGAGTAAAATAAAACGGGAGGCCAAGGCCTCCCGTTAAACAGTTGCGCAATATAGCGGCTTACACGGCGGTTTGGAAGATCACGCCGTCGGCTTTTTCGGTGTACTGCCCCAGCTGGTCAAAGTTCAGGTAGCGGTAGGTATCCGCCGCCGTCTTGTCGACCTGCGCCATATAGGTCTGGTACTCGTCCGGCGTCGGCAGGCGGCCCAGCAGGGACGCTACCGCGGCCAGTTCGGCAGACGCCAGATAGACGTTGGCGCCGGTGCCCAAACGGTTCGGGAAGTTACGGGTTGAGGTGGAAACCACCGTCGCGCCGTCCGCCACGCGCGCCTGGTTGCCCATGCACAGCGAGCAGCCCGGGATCTCGATACGCGCGCCGCTCTTGCCGAAGACGCTGTAGTAGCCTTCTTCGGTCAGCTGAGCCGCATCCATCTTGGTTGGCGGCGCCACCCACAGACGGGTCGGCAACTGGCCCTTGTGCTGATCCAGCAGCTTGCCCGCCGCGCGGAAGTGGCCGATGTTGGTCATGCAAGAACCGATGAACACTTCATCGATCTTGCTGTTGGCCACGTCGGACAGCAGGCGCGCGTCGTCAGGATCGTTCGGCGCGCACAGGATCGGCTCTTTGATCTCGTTCAGATCGATGTCGATCACCGCCGCGTATTCCGCATCCGCATCGCCTTCCAGCAGTTGCGGATCCGCCAGCCATTTTTCCATGCCCTGAATACGGCGCTCCAGCGTACGGCGATCGCCGTAGCCTTCGGAAATCATCCACTTCAGCAGCACGATGTTGGAGTTCAGGTACTCTTCGATCGGCGCCTTGTCCAGCTTGATGGTACAACCGGCGGCGGAACGTTCGGCGGACGCATCGGTCAGCTCAAACGCCTGCTCGACCTTCAGATCCGGCAGGCCTTCGATCTCCAGAATGCGGCCGGAGAAGATGTTTTTCTTGCCCTTCTTCTCGACGGTCAGCAGACCTTGCTGGATCGCGTAGTAAGGGATGGCGTGCACCAAATCGCGCAGGGTGATGCCCGGCTGCATTTTGCCTTTGAAGCGCACCAGCACCGACTCAGGCATATCCAGCGGCATCACGCCGGTCGCGGCGGCAAACGCCACCAGGCCGGAACCGGCCGGGAAGGAGATGCCGATCGGGAAGCGGGTGTGGGAATCGCCGCCGGTGCCGACGGTGTCAGGCAGCAGCATGCGGTTCAGCCAGGAGTGGATCACGCCGTCGCCCGGGCGCAGCGAGACGCCGCCGCGGTTCATGATGAAATCAGGCAGCGTGTGGTGCGTGGTCACGTCGACCGGTTTCGGGTACGCAGCGGTGTGGCAGAACGACTGCATGACCAGATCGGCGGAGAAGCCGAGGCAGGCCAGGTCTTTCAGCTCATCGCGGGTCATCGGGCCGGTGGTGTCCTGAGAGCCGACGGAGGTCATCTTCGGTTCGCAGTATTCGCCAGGGCGAATGCCGGCGACGCCGCAGGCGCGGCCGACCATTTTCTGCGCCAGCGAGAAGCCTTTGCTGCTGGCGGCAACCGGTTTGGCGATGCGGAACACGTCGCTGTGCGGCAGGCCCAGCGCTTCGCGCGCCTTGGTGGTCAGGCCGCGGCCGATGATCAGCGGGATACGGCCGCCGGCGCGCACTTCATCCAGCAGCACGTCGGTTTTCAGCTCGAAGTTGGCGATCAGCGCGCCGGTCTCGTGGTTGCGCACTTCACCTTTGTACGGGTAAACGTCGATCACGTCGCCCATGTTCAGCTCGGACACGTCCACTTCGATCGGCAAGGCGCCGGCATCTTCCATGGTGTTGAAGAAGATAGGCGCAATCTTGCCGCCCAGCACCACGCCGCCGCCGCGCTTGTTCGGCACGTGCGGGATGTCGTCGCCCATGAACCACAGCACCGAGTTGGTGGCGGATTTACGGGAGGAACCGGTGCCGACCACGTCGCCGACGTAGGCCAGCGGGAAGCCTTTCTTGTTCAGCAGCTCGATCTGTTTGATCGGGCCGACGCTGCCAGGCTGATCCGGCACGATGCCTTCACGTTCGTTTTTCAGCATCGCCAGCGCGTGCAGCGGGATGTCCGGGCGCGACCAGGCGTCCGGCGCCGGAGACAGGTCGTCGGTGTTGGTTTCGCCGGTGACTTTGAACACGGTGACGGTGATCTTTTCCGCCAGCTCCGGGCGCGACAGGTACCATTCGGCGTCGGCCCAGGACTGCATGATCTGTTTGGCGTGCGGGTTACCGGCCTTGGCCTTCTCTTCCACGTCGTAGAAGTTGTCGAACATCAGCAGCGTGTGGGACAGCGCTTTGGCGGCGATCGGCGCCAGCTTCTCGTTGTCCAGCGCTTCGATCAGCGGATGAATGTTATAGCCGCCCTGCATGGTGCCTAACAGTTCAATCGCTTTCTCGGGGGTAACCAGGGGGGATGTCGCTTCACCTTTGGCGATGGCCGCCAGGAAACCTGCTTTGACGTAGGCGGCTTCGTCGACGCCCGGTGGAACACGGTTAATCAGCAGGTCTAACAGGAATTCTTCTTCGCCTTTTGGCGGATTCTTCAGTAGTTCGACCAGCGCGGCCATTTGGGTGGCGTCTAGCGGCTTAGGGGCGATGCCCTCAGCAGCACGCTCGGCTACGTGCTTACGGTATTCTTCTAGCACGACGTTCTCCTCGCTCTCATTGTCATTTATTGTGCCTGGCGTATATGCAAACCGGGTTTATACCCTTTGGGTTTCACTCTGTGGCTAGGCGATCGGCCCGTAAAGGCCCCGAAACGGTGATTGGGGCAAACAAGCGCGGTCAAACAGCGTTACAGCATGAAAGACTGATGGGTAGAGCGCACGGCGATATTGATGCCATCTATCCTGACGGGGCACTGCTGTCGATGTCCTGGACTGTAAGGTACAGTGCCCGGTTCCGCTCAGCCAGCATATCAGGATTTGAAACGGTTGTTAATTCGTTCACATAAAAGCAACATTAAATCTTTGCTGAATCGTTGAGCGCAGCGTAATCGGCTGCCGGACTAGCAGGACATTATACCCATATAATTAGAGTGGATATAAGCATGAGGATCGGAATTTGGCGCAGCGGCCACAAAAAACCGCGTTCTGCATCTGAGCAAAAAAAACGGCCCCTTTTCAGGAGCCGCTTGATGACCAGTCAAACCAGCAGAATTACTTCTTCTTGGCTTTCGGGTTAGGCAGATCGGTGATGCTGCCTTCGTAGATTTCCGCCGCCAGGCCCACGGATTCGTGCAGGGTCGGGTGAGCGTGGATGGTCAGCGCGATGTCTTCTGCGTCGCAGCCCATCTCGATAGCCAGACCGATTTCACCCAGCAGTTCGCCGCCGTTGGTGCCGACAATCGCGCCACCGATGATGCGATGAGTTTCTTTGTCGAAGATCAGTTTGGTCATGCCGTCTGCACAATCGGAAGCGATCGCACGGCCGGAAGCCGCCCACGGGAAGGTGGAGGTTTCGTAGCTGATGCCTTTCTCTTTCGCTTCTTTCTCGGTCAGACCCACCCATGCCACTTCCGGCTCGGTGTAAGCGATGGATGGGATCACTTTCGGGTCGAAGTAGTGCTTCATGCCGGCGATAACTTCTGCGGCGACGTGGCCTTCGTGCACGCCTTTGTGCGCCAGCATCGGCTGACCGACGATGTCGCCGATGGCGAAGATGTGCGGCACGTTGGTGCGCAGCTGTTTGTCGACGTTGATGAAGCCACGCTCGTCAACTTCAACACCGGCTTTGCCGGCGTCCAGCAGTTTGCCGTTCGGCACGCGGCCGATCGCCACCAGCACCGCGTCGTAACGCTGTGGTTCTGCCGGCGCTTTTTTACCTTCCATCGTGACGTAGATGCCGTCTTCTTTGGCTTCTACCGCGGTCACTTTGGTTTCCAGCATCAGGTTGAACTGCTTGCTGATACGTTTGGTGAAGACTTTCACCACGTCTTTATCTGCCGCCGGGATAACCTGATCGAACATTTCAACGACGTCGATCTGTGAACCCAGCGCATGGTATACGGTGCCCATTTCCAGGCCGATGATGCCGCCGCCCATAACCAGCAGACGCTCTGGGACGGTTTTCAGTTCCAGCGCATCGGTAGAATCCCACACGCGTGGATCTTCATGAGGAATGAATGGCAGTTGGATCGGACGAGAACCTGCGGCGATGATGGCGTTGTCGAAGTTGATGGTGGTTGGGCCGTTTTCGCCTTCCACAACCAGGGTGTTAGCGCCGGTGAACTTGCCCAGGCCGTTGACCACTTTCACTTTACGGCCTTTGGCCATGCCAGCCAGACCGCCGGTCAGCTGAGTGATGACTTTTTCTTTCCAGACGCGCACTTTGTCGATGTCGGTTTTCGGCTCGCCGAAAACGATGCCGTGTTCGGCCAGCGCTTTGGCTTCTTCGATCACTTTGGCAACGTGCAGCAGTGCTTTGGAAGGGATACATCCCACGTTCAGGCAAACCCCGCCCAGAGTGGAATAACGTTCAACCAGAACGGTTTCAAGACCTAAGTCAGCGCAACGAAAGGCTGCAGAGTAACCTGCCGGGCCCGCCCCAAGTACCACGACCTGAGTTTTAATTTCAGTACTCATCATGACCTCTTAATTGATTGTCCGGCGGGTCAGACGTCATTTTTATTGCTAATCGATCTCATAACGCCCTTCATCCACCGGGACGCTTACACCGCGAGCAGTTTACAGAATTGTTAATAATCTGCAAAGCGTGTTCGAGTGACCCGTGTCTCAACAATTTTGTCGAGTTATGCAAAATCCGACAAAACTGCTACAGAATCGTCAGGGGCGCAGCATGCTGCGCCCCTTTTGCATTACATCACCAGACGGCGAATGTCGGACAACATGTTGTTGATGATGGTGATGAAGCGCGCACCATCGGCACCGTCGATAACGCGGTGGTCGAAGGACAGCGACATCGGCATCATCAGGCGCGGCATGAACTCTTTACCGTTCCAGACCGGCTCCATCGCAGACTTGGAGACGCCCAGGATAGCCACTTCCGGCGCATTGACGATCGGCGCGAAGTGAGTCGTCCCGATACCGCCCAGGCTGGAGATGGTGAAGCAGCCGCCCTGCATCTCGCCCGCGGTCAGCTTGCCGTCGCGCGCTTTCTTGGAGATGGTCATCAGCTCGCGAGACAGCTCGGTGATGCTCTTCTTGTTCACGTCCTTGAACACCGGAACCACCAGGCCGTTCGGGGTATCTACCGCCACGCCGATGTTGATGTATTTCTTCAGCGTCAGCTTCTGGCCATCTTCGGACAGCGAGCTGTTGAAGCGCGGCATCTGCTCCAGAGCGGCAGCAACGGCTTTCATGATGAACACGACAGGCGTGAACTTCACGTCCAGCTTGCGCTTGGCCGCTTCTTCGTTCTGCTGCTTGCGGAACGCTTCCAGATCGGTGATATCGGTTTTGTCGAAGTGAGTCACGTGCGGGATCATCACCCAGTTGCGGCTCAGGTTCGCACCAGAGATCTTCTGGATGCGGCCCATTTCGACTTCTTCGATCTCGCCGAACTTGCTGAAGTCCACTTTCGGCCATGGCAGCATGCCCGGCAGACCGCCGCCGGCAGCAGCCGGAGCCGCTTCAGCGCGTTTCACCGCGTCTTTCACGTAAGCCTGAACGTCTTCGCGCAGGATGCGGCCTTTACGACCGGTGCCTTTCACTTTCGCCAGGTTAACGCCGAATTCACGCGCCAGACGACGAATGACCGGAGTCGCGTGCACGTAGGCCGCGTTCTCGGCGAACTCGCCTTTGTCTTCAGCTTTCGCAGCCGGAGCGGCGGCTTTAGCGGCGGCCGGCGCCGGCGCAGCGTCCGCTTTAGCGGCTGGCGCGGCGGCAGCGGCAGGCGCAGCGCCTTCCACTTCGAACACCATGATCAGGGAGCCGGTTTTCACTTTGTCGCCGGTCGCGATCTTGATCTCTTTCACGGTGCCCGCGAACGGCGCTGGCACTTCCATGGAGGCCTTGTCGCCTTCCACGGTGATCAGAGACTGCTCGGCGGCAACCTTGTCGCCTACCTTGACCATCACTTCGGTCACTTCGACTTCGTCACCGCCGATGTCCGGCACGGCGACGTCTTTGGCCGCAGAGGCCGCAGGCGCTGCAGCGGCAGCCGGTGCTTCAGCCGCAGCCGGAGCAGCAGCGGAAGCGGCGCCGGCCACTTCGAACACCATGATCAGGGAACCGGTTTTCACTTTGTCGCCGGTCGCGATCTTGATCTCTTTCACGGTACCCGCGAACGGCGCAGGGACTTCCATGGAAGCCTTGTCGCCTTCCACAGTGATCAGGGACTGCTCGGCTTCCACCTTGTCGCCCACTTTCACCAGGATCTCGGTCACTTCGACTTCGTCGGCGCCGATGTCAGGCACGGCAACGTCTTTGGCAGCAGAGGCAGCCGGAGCAGCTGCTGCCGCCGCCGGTTTTTCTTCCGCTTTCGCCGCCGGAGCAGCTTCCGCTGCGCCTGCCGCTTCGAAGATCATGATCAGTTTGCCGGTTTCAGTTTTATCGCCGACCGCCACTTTGATCTCTTTCACCACGCCCGCCTGCGGGGAGGGCACTTCCATGGAAGCCTTGTCGCCTTCCACGGTGATCAGCGATTGTTCCGCTTCAACTTTATCGCCGACCTTCACCAGAATCTCGGTGATTTCGACTTCATCTGCACCGATGTCCGGTACGTTGATTTCGATAGACATTATTCAGTACCTCTTAGGCCAGACGCGGGTTAACTTTTTCCGGGTTGATGTCGAATTTCTTGATTGCGTCAGCAACCACAGAAGCTTCGATCTCACCGCGTTTAGCCAGTTCACCCAGAGCAGCAACCACCACGTAGGACGCATCGACTTCAAAGTGGTGACGCAGGTTTTCGCGGCTGTCCGAACGACCGAAGCCGTCGGTGCCCAGTACGCGATAATCGCTGGCCGGCACATAAGTACGAACCTGTTCGGCGAACAGTTTCATGTAGTCGGTAGAGGCTACCGCCGGCGCGTCGCTCATCACCTGAGCGATGTAAGGCACGCGTGGCGTTTCGGTTGGGTGCAGCATGTTCCAGCGCTCGCAATCCTGGCCGTCGCGCGCCAGTTCGGTGAACGAGGTCACGCTGTAGGTGTCGGAACCCACGCCGTAGTCCTTCGCCAGGATTTGCGCAGCTTCGCGCACGTGGCGCAGGATGGCGCCGGAGCCCAGCAGCTGCACCTTGCCTTTGCTGCCTTCCAGCGTTTCCAGCTTGTAGATACCCTTGCGGATACCTTCTTCCGCACCCTGCGGCATCGCAGGCATGTGGTAGTTTTCGTTCAGCGTGGTCAGGTAGTAGTACACGTTTTCCGGGTTGTCGCCATACATGCGCACCAGACCGTCGTGCATGATCACCGCCACTTCGTACGCGTAAGCCGGATCGTAAGAGATGCAGTTAGGGATGGTCAGAGACTGAATGTGGCTGTGGCCATCTTCGTGCTGCAGACCTTCGCCGTTCAGGGTAGTACGGCCCGAGGTCCCGCCGATCAGGAAGCCGCGCGCCTGTTGGTCGCCCGCTGCCCAGCACAGGTCGCCGATACGTTGGAAACCGAACATCGAGTAGTAGATGTAGAACGGAATCATCGGCAGATCGTTGGTGCTGTAGGAGGTCGCTGCGGCCAGCCAGGAAGAGGCTGCGCCCAGTTCGTTGATGCCTTCCTGCAGGATTTGGCCTTTCTCGTCTTCTTTGTAGTAAGCAACCTGCTCACGGTCCTGCGGGGTGTACTGCTGGCCGTTCGGGCTGTAGATACCGATCTGACGGAACAGACCTTCCATACCGAAGGTACGCGCTTCGTCGGCGATGATTGGCACCAGGCGATCTTTGATCGACTTGTTCTTCAGCATCACGTTCAGGGCACGCACGAAGGCGATAGTGGTGGAGATCTCTTTGTTCTGCTCTTCCAGCAGCGAGCTGAAATCTTCCAGCGCCGGCATTTCCAGCTTCTGGGTGAACTCCGGCAGACGGGTAGGCACGTAGCCTTTCAGCGCCTGGCGACGTTCGTGCAGGTATTTGTACTCTTCGGAATCTTTCTCGAAGGTGATGTACGGCAGTTTTTCGATGTCAGCATCGGCAACCGGCACGTTGAAACGATCGCGGAAGTGGTGAACCCCTTCCATGTTCATTTTCTTCACCTGGTGAGCGATGTTTTTACCTTCCGCGGTTTCACCCATGCCGTAACCTTTGATGGTGTGGGCCAGGATAACGGTCGGTTTGCCTTTGGTGTCCTGCGCTTTTTTCAGTGCAGCGAAGATTTTCTTCGGATCGTGACCACCACGGTTCAGCGCCCAGATTTCGTCGTCGGTCATGTCTTTGACCAGCGCCGCGGTTTCCGGGTAACGGCCGAAGAAGTGCTCGCGCACGTAAGCGCCGTCTTTGGATTTGAAGGTCTGGTAGTCGCCGTCCAGGGTCTCGTTCATCAGCTGAACCAGTTTACCGCTGGTGTCTTTGCGCAGCAGCTCGTCCCAACGGCCGCCCCAGATCACTTTCAGCACCTGCCAGCCTGCGCCGGAGAAGATGCCTTCCAGTTCGTTGATGATCTTGCCGTTACCGGTGACCGGGCCGTCCAGGCGCTGCAGGTTGCAGTTGATGACGAACACCAGGTTGTCCAGCTTCTCGCGGGTGGCGATGGTGATGGCGCCTTTGGATTCCGGCTCATCCATCTCGCCGTCGCCCAGGAAGGCGTAAACGGTCTGCTCAGAGGTGTCTTTCAGGCCGCGGTGTTCCAGGTATTTCAGGAACTTCGCCTGATAGATGGCGCTGATTGGGCCCAGGCCCATGGATACGGTCGGGAACTGCCAGAATTCCGGCATCAGCTTAGGATGCGGGTAAGAGGACAGGCCGTTGCCGTGCACTTCCTGACGGAAGTTGTTCATCTGTTCTTCGGTCAGGCGGCCTTCAAGGAAGGCGCGCGCGTAAACGCCCGGAGAGATGTGGCCCTGGAAGTAGACCAGGTCGCCGCCGTCTTTCTCGTTGCGTGCGCGGAAGAAGTGGTTAAAGCAGACTTCATAGAAGGTCGCGGAAGACTGGAAGGAAGCCATGTGGCCGCCCAGCTCCAGGTCTTTCTTGGATGCGCGCAGAACGGTCATGATCGCGTTCCAACGGATCGCAGAGCGAATGCGGCGTTCCAGATCCAGGTTGCCTGGGTAAGCCGGTTCGTCTTCTACCGCGATGGTGTTGACGTAGTTGTGCGCTGCAGCACCGGCCGCAACGTTAACGCCGCCTTTGCGGGCTTCTCCCAATACCTGATCAATCAGAAACTGAGCTCGCTCAACACCCTCTTCACGGATGACCGATTCGATCGCCTGCAGCCAGTCGCGGGTTTCGATCGGATCCACGTCATTGTTTAAACGTTCTGACATGGTGGTATTCCTTATCTGTCTAATGGTTTGTTTGGAGCCTGTCTTCCTGTGTTCTGTGCCAAAACACACGAAGACAGGCCCATCAGTTTAGTTGCCGCTTAAGTACTTAACTAAGTACCTCGAACTTAACCCCCGCAGGCTGGTGTACCCTGAAGAGGACAGCTCTTAATCCTTGCGTTGCTGGAGACGCCGCAGCGATCTCTCGCGCCGAGTATGCTCCCGGCTGAGATCCAGCAAGATTTCCTCGATAAACGCCAAGTGGCGATGCGAGGCTTCACGGGCCTTTTCCGGCTCGCGTGCCACAATCGCCTCAAAAATTCCGGCGCGGTGGCTGCTCACTTTTGCCAACATCTCACGGCGCGAGTAGAGCAATTCAAAGTTCTGACGCACGTTCTGTTCCAGCATCGGCCCCATGCAGCGTAGCAGGTGAAGTAACACAACGTTGTGAGCGGCTTCGGTCACGGCGATTTGATACTGCATGACCGCATCGGCTTCGGCGTCGAGATCGCCGCTGTCTTGAGCCTGTTGAATCACGATGTGGCAGTCGCGGATGCGCGCCAGATCTTCATCGGTGCCGCGCAGCGCCGCGTAATAGGCGGCAATGCCTTCCAGCGCGTGACGGGTTTCCAGCAGATCGAACTGTGATTCGGGATGGTCGGCCAGCAGCTCGGCCAGCGGATCGCTGAAGCTCTGCCACAGATTAGTTTGCACGAAGGTGCCGCCGCCCTGACGGCGCAGGAGCAGCCCTTTCGCTTCAAGGCGCTGAATGGCCTCTCTCAGAGAAGGACGGGAGACATCAAATTGTTTCGCCAGCTCGCGCTCCGGAGGCAGTTTTTCGCCTGGGCGCAGTGTCCCCTCGAGGATCAGGTATTCGAGCTGTTGCTCGATAACATCTGACAACTTGGGTTGGCGGATTTTGCTGTAGGCCATGAGTGAATTCTTCTCTGCGAATGGCGCGGAGTCAATTGGTAATACCAATTTCAAAAACGTGACGGTAAAGTAACAAAGTATTCACCTCCTGTCCATACGGGCCTTGATCGAAATCAGGTTACCCGCACATTTTAACACCCCGCTGAAAACCCCGCTGCAAACCGGTAACGCCGTGATGGTATTACCATTTACGCGGCGGGTTGGGGATTTAACTTTTACCAAACCTTACGCAAGGCAGAGTGCAAACTTTTTGCCCGAGTTTTATTGCATGGTTATTACGCTTTAATGAATGGCTATTTGGCGAGCAGCGCAACGGCGGTTCGTTCATTATTTGAACGCAGCCCACCGTTCAGATCTACGTTATTTTTGCGCATTATGTGATTTGTTGCTTATTTCATGCACTGAATCCCCCCCTGCCGTCACACAACCCGCATTTTGTTTCCTAAACTGCTGCAATCTTAATCACTCACACGACAAAGCAGGTGCAAACCGACGCGCATAACATTATTCTCTGCCAAACGGTAGCGGCTCCGTGGAATTAATAGCTATAACGCCGTAAATAAAACAAAACACACATCGTAACCACTGCTTTACAGGCAGGTGGGCATTCACAACGACAGAGGGTTAGATTGATGGATGGTCAACAGCATGGTGACCAGCTGAAGCGCGGCCTGAAAAACCGCCATATTCAGCTCATCGCCTTAGGTGGCGCAATCGGCACCGGGTTATTTCTCGGTATCGCTCAAACAATAAAAATGGCCGGCCCGTCAGTGCTCCTCGGCTACGCCATCGGCGGCTTCATCGCATTTCTGATCATGCGCCAGTTGGGGGAAATGGTGGTGGAAGAGCCGGTCGCCGGCTCCTTCAGCCACTTCGCCTACAAATACTGGGGCAACTTCGCCGGCTTCGCTTCCGGCTGGAACTACTGGGTGCTGTATGTCCTGGTGGCGATGGCGGAGCTGACCGCGGTCGGCATCTACGTGCAGTACTGGTGGCCGGAGATCCCCACCTGGGTTTCTGCCGCGGTATTCTTCCTGGCGATCAACGCCATCAACCTGGCCAACGTCAAAGTTTACGGCGAGATGGAGTTCTGGTTCGCCATCATCAAAGTGGTGGCGATTATCGGCATGATCGTGTTCGGCGCCTACCTGCTGTTCAGCGGCATGGGCGGCCCGGAAGCCACCGTCACCAACCTGTGGGCGCAGGGCGGGTTCTTCCCGAACGGCGTCATGGGCCTGGTGATGGCGATGGCGGTGATCATGTTCTCCTTCGGCGGCCTCGAGCTGGTCGGCATCACCGCCGCCGAAGCCGACAACCCGCAAAAAAGCATTCCGAAAGCCACCAATCAGGTGATCTACCGCATCCTGATCTTCTATATCGGTTCACTGGCCATTCTGCTGTCGCTGTACCCGTGGGGCAAAGTGGTCGAAGGCGGCAGCCCGTTCGTGCTGATCTTCCACGCGCTGAACAGCAACCTGGTAGCGACCGTGCTGAACATCGTGGTGCTCACCGCCGCGCTGTCGGTCTACAACAGCTGCGTCTACTGCAACAGCCGCATGCTGTACGGCCTGGCGCAGCAGGGCAACGGCCCGAAAAGCCTGCTGAAGGTCGACGGCCGCGGCGTGCCGGTGGTGGCCATCGGCATTTCCGCCCTCGCCACCGCGCTGTGCGTGCTGATTAACTACCTGATCCCGGGCCGCGCCTTCGAACTGCTGATGGCGCTGGTGGTGTCGGCGCTGGTGATCAACTGGGCGATGATCAGCCTGGCGCACCTGAAATTCCGCGCCGCCAAAAACCGCGAAGGCGTGGTGCCGAAGTTCAAAGCGTTCTGGTACCCGTTCAGCAACTACCTGTGCCTGCTGTTCATGGCCGGCATCCTGGTGATCATGTACCTGACGCCGGGTATTCAAATCTCGGTGCTGCTGATCCCGGTGTGGGTGGCGATCCTGGCCGTCGGTTACGCCATCAAACAGCGCAGCCAACGCGTCGACGGCGTCACCAGCCGTTGAATCCCGCGACCGCGCAATAAAATGGCCCGCAGATGCGGGCCATTTTTTTTTGCCTGAACGCCGCTTACTTGCGCAGCGCTTTCACCTGCTCGGCGGTGATGTCCGCCGGCAAACCGCCCCAGGTCACCCGCAGGTAATTTACCAGTTCCGCCACGTCGGCATCGCTCAAACGCTCGCCGAAGCCCGGCATGCTCTGCATGCTTTCACCGTTCGGGAACTGCTGGGCCGGCAGGCCGTCCAGCACCGACACGATCAGGTTCTTGCCGTCCGCCTGGCGCAGCGTGGCGTTATCGCGCATCGCCGGCGCGACGTGCGGTTTGCCCTCGCCTTCACGTGCATGGCAGCCGGCGCACTGATCCAGATAGACCATACGCCCGGCATCGCTGCCCTGCCCCATTTTCACCGGCACTGCCGCCGGCGGCTGCTCGCCCATCAGATACAGCGCCAGCGCCTGATGGTCTTCCGGCGTCAAATAACGGGTGCTGAGATCCACCACCATATGCATCTCGCTGAAGGCCGAACCCTGCGGCGCAAGGCCGGTGCCGAGGAAGCGGCTGACGTCCTGCGGCGTCCAGCCGCGCTGCGCCAGACCGTGCGGCGTAATGTCCGGCGCCATGAAGCGGCCGAGATCGCCGCCCTGCATCGGCTTGCCGAGATCCATCTGCCCCAGCGCGCCGCGCGGCGTGTGACATTCGCCACAGTGGCCCAGCACATCGGCCAGATAGCGGCCGCGCTGCCATTGCGGCGAGCTGCCCTGCGAGCTGGCCGGCAGCGGATCCTGGCTGCGGAACAGCAGGTTCCAGCCGATCAGCGCCATGCGCTGGTTGAACGGGAACGGCATCTCGTTAGCCGGAATGGCCACATCCACCGCCGGGCGCGTCATCAGGTAAGCGTAGATGTCGTCGGCGTCCTGACGCGACATGCCCTTATACGAGGTGTAAGGCATCGCCGGGTACAGGTGCCGCCCGCCCGGCGCCACTCCCTGCGTCAGCGCCAGGAAGAAGTCGTCCTTGCTCCAGCGCCCGATGCCGTGGTCGGCCGACGGCGTCAGGTTGCTGCCGTAAATCGTGCCGAACGGCGTTTCCAACGGATAGCCGCCGGCCAACGGCGCCCCGCCGCTGGCGGTATGGCAGGCGGCACAGTCGGCGGCCTGCGCCAGATAGCGGCCGCGGGCGATCTGTTCGGCGCCGGCGGTCACCTGCTGCACCGGGCCGTCGTAACGGCGGTTTTCCCGCCACCACAGCAGCGCGATCACCACGATCGCCACCAGCACAATCAACACTGCGAGACGTTTTTTCATTGCGCCGTCTCCTTCAGCAGGCCCGGCGTTTTCAGCACCACGTCGCGCACCGCTTCGTAATAGCGCACGTAGCCGGTGCAGCGGCAGATGTGGCTGTCCAGCGCCTGCTCGATGGCGTTCTCCAGCTGATCGCGGGCGATCGGCTCACGCTTGAGCTTTTCCACGAAAATGGTGGCGGCGTTGACGAAGCCCGGCGTGCAGTAGCCGCACTGGAAGCTGTAGTGCTCCAGAAACGCCTGCTGGATCGGCGACAGCTCAACCACCTCCCCCTGTTCGTCCACCCTGGCGTGGCCTTCGACGGTGCGCACTTTCTTGCCGTTGAAGAAATGCGCGCCGGTGATGCAGGTGCGCACCTCTTCGCTGGTGCCGCTCGGGTGATCGACAATCGCCACGCAGGCATGGCAAATGCCCTGCCCGCAGCCGAGGCGCGAACCGGTCAAATCGAGATACTCGTGCAGGAAATCGATCATCATCAAGCCTTCCGGCACCTCGATCGGGCCGTACTGTTTCTCGTTGATGGTCAGGGAAATCGGCTGGGTTTTAATGCTCATTGTAATACCTCACGAATATTTTCTGCACGAACGGGCAAATCACGGAAACGGTGGCCGGTGGCGTCGGCAATGGCGTTGACCAGTGCGGCCACGATCGGGATCATCACCACCTCCGCCATGCCTTTCGGCGGATCGGTTTCCGACAGCGCCGGCAGGATGTCGCCGCTCTGTTTCCACACCGCCACGTCGCTGGCGCGCGGCAGGTGGTAACGGTTGAAGTTCCAGGTGCCGTTGCCCGGGCCGTCTTCGTACAGCGGTAAATATTCGTGCAGCGCATGGCCGATGCCCATCGCCAGCCCGCCCTGCAGCTGGCCGGAAACCAGTTCCGGCACGATCAGGTTGCCGCACTCCATGATCGAATGGTGATTCAACAACTCCACCTGGCCGGTGGCGATATCCACCGCCACTTCCGCCAGCGTGCCGACGGCGCTGTAGTAGGTCACTGCCGCATTGTTGCGCTGGGTCGGCGGGTAGTAGACCTGCCCGCGCGCCAGCGGCTTGAATTCACCGTTGGCATTGCGCAGCGCCATGCCGTCGATCGGCAGGCGCTCGCTTTTGCCGTTCAACGTGAAATCGGCCTCCGCCCACTGCCAGCGGTTGAAGACGTGCACCGCCGCGCCGGTGACACCGCCCATCTGATAAGCCGTCTTGGCCAGCAGCTCGAGGCTCAGCACCGACATGCCCGCCGCCGTCAGGCCGCCTTCGACCCAACGCGCATCTTCGCGCCGCACCACCAGCGGCGCCGCCTGGCCGCCGCCGATGCCGGCCTGCCACAGCGCCATCGCCGCCGGCCACAGGCCGTGATCGAAGATCAGGCGCGCCGCTTCGCGGGTACTGTGCGAGAAGTAATAGGCCGAGTTGCTGGCGCTCGACGGCGAACAGTAGCTCGGCGTCCAGTTGGGGTTGGTTTGCAGCTTATCCTGCTCTTCCTGCGACATCAGGTAAGGATCGCCGCTGGTGACCATCGGCAATACCGACCAGTCGGTGACCGAGAAGTGGGCTTCGTCGGCCGGTTTGCCCAGCCACTGCGCGCACAATACCGACTGCGAGGTCGACATGCCGGTGCCCATCTCCGCGCCGCTGTGATGCAGCGTGATGCGGCCGTCTTCGCTCAGCTCCACCCGGGCGAACGAGGTTTCCGCCCCGGTGCCGAAATCTTTCTGCACGCAGCCGAAGCCGACGCCATAGCGCTTGCCGGGATGGCGGCTCTCAAACTCGGCCTTGCGTTCGGCGCGCTTGAGCCACATCTCGTGCTTCGCCGCCTTCTCCAGCACTTCATCAGCGCGGATCGCACCGGCCGGGATCGCCCCCTGGGTGTTTTTCATGCCGGATTTCAGCACGTTGCGCAGGCGGAACTCGATCGGGTCGATCTTCAGCTCGGCGGCCAGCTCATCCACCATCATCTCGGTGGCGGCCATGCTCTGCAGCGTGCCGTAACCGCGCGCCGAACCGGCGTCGATGGCGCGTGAGGCCAGCCCGACCGACGACAGATCGCTTTTCGGGAAGTAGTAAATCGACTGGGCGGCGGTCGCGCCGACCATCACCACCGAAGGGGTGAAGTTGCTGCGGCCGCCGCCGTCCGCGGTCATGTCACCGAGGAACGACTGCATGACGCCGGTCTGCTTATTCACCGCGATGCGGTAGTTCATGTCGAACGCATGGCGCTTCAGCGCCGTCTGGAACTGCTCGAAACGGTCATTGGCCAGGCGCACCGGGTGGCCGTCGCCGTACATCGCCGCCACCGCGCCGTAATACGGGAAGTTGTAGTGATCTTTCGAGCCGTAGCCCACGGTGTAGCACGGGTGCAGGAGCAGCTGTTTCACCGGCGGGTTGCGCCTGGCC
>NZ_JALBYS010000057.1:0-25587 GCF_022678525.1 Serratia sp. PGPR-27
GAAGGCGGCCGTACTGTAGGCGCTGGTGTTGTTGCTAAAGTTATCGCTTAATCGCGAATAATTTTTCGACACAAAAAAGGGCACTTCGGTGCCCTTTTTTTATGCAATTTGTATAAATCTTAATTGAAATAAAAACCATTCCTATTTAGACTCAATGCATTGGTTAAGAAGTGAGTCTCTCTATGTATGTATGTCTGTGTAATGCGGTGACTGACAAAGCGATCCGTAATGCGGTGCGTCAGCACAACCCCCATACCATGAAGCAGCTGCGTGAACTTGTGCCGATTGGTACCGATTGTGGAAAGTGCATTCGTCAGGCAAGACAGATTATGGTGGAGGAACGCGGAACTATCATCCCAATGCATGAAGTTGCCTAACAAAGGGTAAGGTTATTTTTGACTCTTGGCTTACAGGTTCTACACTTTTAGAACTGGCCAGGAGGAGTTACCTATGAAAGGCGATAAAAAGATCATTGCTCACCTCAACAAGCTGCTCGGCAACGAGCTGGTTGCCATCAATCAATATTTCCTGCACGCCCGCATGTTCAAGAATTGGGGCTTAATGCGCCTCAACGATAAGGAATACCACGAGTCGATCGACGAAATGAAACATGCCGATCGCTACATCGAGCGTATCCTGTTCCTGGAAGGAATACCTAATCTGCAGGACCTCGGTAAGCTGAACATCGGCGAAGACATTGAAGAGATGCTGCGTTCCGATCTGGCGCTGGAATTGGCGGGCGCCAAGAATCTGCGCGAAGGTATCGCCTACGCCGACTCGATTCACGATTATGTCAGCCGTGATTTGATGATCGACATTCTGGCCGATGAAGAAGAGCATATCGACTGGCTGGAAACCGAGCTGGATCTGATTGCTCGCCTCGGTATTCAAAACTATGCCCAGGCCCAGATTTTAGAACGCAAAGAGTAAGCCTGCCCTCCGTTCGTCATCGCCTCTCCTGCCGGCGACCGTTTTTACGGCGGGGCAGGGGAGCTGCCCGCTAAGCATAATTCATACCTTGATCGCCACCTTCATCCCGTGATCGTCGCTGAACGCGCAAAAATGACGATTTCCTGAGCATATTTCCAACTGCGGCTTGCTTCCTGGGCCATTTTGCGTATAATGCGCGGGCTTACCTAATCTTGGTAAGCCTGATTTTAGCGAATCAGTCGATTGGCAGGCCTTTTTTGCCTTTCGAACAATACTCCCGATATGGGGGTTATATGTTGACGATTACACTCCCCCATCAATCGAAATGGGTGTGAGGAGTAATTATTTACGTTTATAAATAATTGGAGCTCTGGTCTCATGCAGAACCAAAGAATCCGTATCCGCCTGAAAGCGTTTGATCATCGTCTGATCGATCAATCAACCGCGGAAATCGTCGAGACTGCAAAGCGCACTGGTGCGCAAGTCCGTGGTCCGATCCCGCTGCCAACTCGCAAAGAGCGCTTTACCGTTCTGATCTCTCCGCACGTCAACAAAGACGCGCGCGATCAGTACGAGATTCGCACTCACAAGCGTCTGGTTGACATCGTTGAGCCAACCGAGAAAACCGTTGATGCTCTGATGCGTCTGGATCTGGCTGCCGGTGTAGACGTGCAGATCAGCCTGGGTTAATCAGGTCATTGAGCGATTGAGAGGTTGAAACAATGATTGGTTTAGTCGGTAAAAAAGTGGGTATGACCCGTATCTTCACTGAAGATGGCGTTTCTATCCCAGTAACCGTAATTGAAATTGAAGCGAACCGCGTGACTCAGGTTAAAAGCCTGGACACCGACGGTTACCGTGCCGTTCAGGTTACCACTGGTAGCAAAAAAGCTAACCGTGTAACCAAGCCGGAAGCGGGCCATTTCGCTAAAGCTGGCGTTGAAGCTGGCCGTGGTCTGTGGGAATTCCGCCTGGAAGAAGGTCAAGAATTCGCTGCAGGTCAGGAAATTAGCGTAGAAATCTTCGCTGACGTTAAAAAAGTCGATGTTACCGGTACTTCTAAAGGTAAAGGTTTTGCTGGCACTGTTAAGCGCTGGAACTTCCGTACCCAAGACGCTACCCACGGTAACTCCTTGTCTCACCGCGTTCCGGGTTCTATCGGTCAGAACCAGACTCCGGGCAAAGTGTTCAAAGGCAAGAAAATGGCTGGCCACCTGGGTGATGAGCGCGTAACCGTTCAAAGCCTGGACGTAGTACGTGTTGACGCTGAGCGCAACCTGCTGCTGGTTAAGGGTGCTGTACCGGGCGCAACCGGTGGCAACCTGATCGTTAAACCAGCTGTGAAGGCGTAAGGGGATAGCAATGGAATTAGTATTGAAAGACGCGCAAAGCGCGCTGACTGTTTCCGAAACTACCTTCGGTCGTGATTTCAACGAAGCGCTGGTACACCAGGTTGTTGTTGCTTATGCAGCAGGTGCCCGTCAAGGTACTCGTGCTCAGAAGACCCGTGCTGAAGTAACTGGTTCCGGCAAAAAGCCATGGCGTCAGAAAGGCACCGGCCGTGCGCGTTCAGGTTCTGTAAAGAGCCCGATCTGGCGTTCAGGCGGCGTGACCTTTGCTGCTAAGCCACAGGACCACAGTCAGAAAGTAAACAAAAAGATGTACCGCGGCGCGCTGAAAAGCATCCTGTCCGAACTGGTACGTCAAGATCGTCTGATCGTTGTCGAGAAGTTCTCTGTAGAAGCGCCTAAAACTAAGCTGCTGGCACAGAAACTGAAAGATATGGCTCTGGAAGACGTGCTGATCGTGACCGGTGAACTGGATGAGAATCTGTTCCTGGCAGCTCGCAACCTGTACAAGGTTGACGTGCGCGATGTAGCAGGTATCGATCCGGTTAGCCTGATCGCCTTCGACAAAGTGGTTATGACTGCTGATGCTGTGAAGCAAGTTGAGGAGATGCTGGCATGATCCGTGAAGAACGTTTGCTGAAAGTGCTGCGTGCACCGCACGTATCTGAAAAAGCATCCGCTGCGATGGAAAAAAGCAACACCATCGTTCTCAAAGTTGCCAAAGACGCGACCAAAGCAGAAATCAAAGCTGCAGTGCAGAAACTGTTTGAAGTCGAAGTCAAAGACGTGAACACCCTGGTAGTTAAAGGGAAAGTGAAGCGTCACGGTCAGCGTGTTGGTCGTCGTAGCGACTGGAAAAAAGCTTACGTCACCCTGAAAGAAGGCCAGAATCTGGACTTCATCGGCGGCGCAGAGTAAGTCGGAGGAGTAAGAACAATGGCAATTGTTAAATGTAAACCTACATCTCCGGGTCGTCGCCACGTTGTTAAAGTGGTTAACCCTGAGCTGCACAAGGGTAAACCTTATGCCCCGCTGCTGGAAAAACTGAGCAAAAGCGGTGGTCGTAACAACAATGGCCGTATCACCACCCGTCATATCGGTGGTGGCCACAAGCAACATTATCGTCTGGTTGACTTCAAGCGCAACAAAGACGGTATCCCTGCTGTGGTTGAGCGTCTGGAGTACGATCCGAACCGTTCCGCGAACATCGCGCTGGTTCTGTACAAAGACGGCGAACGCCGTTACATCCTGGCGCCGAAAGGCCTGAAAGCTGGTGACCAGATTCAATCTGGCGTTGATGCTGCAATCAAAGCGGGTAACACCCTGCCGATGCGCAACATTCCAGTTGGTTCAACGGTTCACAACGTAGAAATGAAACCAGGTAAAGGCGGCCAGATGGCTCGCTCCGCTGGTGCCTACGTTCAGATCGTTGCTCGTGATGGTTCCTACGTAACTCTGCGTCTGCGCTCCGGCGAAATGCGTAAAGTTCCAGCTGATTGCCGCGCCACCCTGGGTGAAGTCGGTAACGCTGAACACATGCTTCGCGTTCTGGGTAAAGCAGGTGCTGCACGTTGGCGTGGTGTTCGTCCTACCGTTCGCGGTACGGCGATGAACCCGGTAGATCACCCGCACGGTGGTGGTGAAGGTCGTAACTTTGGTAAGCACCCGGTAACTCCGTGGGGCGTTCAGACCAAAGGTAAGAAGACCCGTAGCAACAAGCGTACTGATAAGTTCATCGTACGTCGCCGTAGCAAAAAATAATTAGAGGATAAGCCATGCCACGTTCTCTCAAGAAAGGTCCTTTTATTGACCTGCACTTGCTGAAGAAGGTAGAGAAAGCGGTGGAAAGCGGTGACAAGAAGCCTTTGCGCACTTGGTCCCGTCGTTCAACGATCTTTCCTAACATGATCGGTTTGACCATCGCTGTCCATAATGGTCGTCAGCACGTACCAGTGTTCGTTTCCGATGAAATGGTCGGTCACAAACTGGGTGAATTCGCGCCGACTCGTACTTATCGCGGCCATGCGGCTGATAAAAAAGCTAAAAAGCGCTAAGGTAGGAGGAAGAGATGGAAACTATCGCTAAACATCGCCACGCTCGTTCTTCTGCTCAGAAGGTTCGCCTTGTTGCTGACCTGATTCGCGGTAAGAAAGTGTCGCAAGCTCTGGAAACTCTGACCTACACCAACAAGAAAGCTGCTGGTCTGGTTAAGAAAGTGCTGGAGTCTGCCATTGCTAACGCAGAACACAACGATGGCGCTGACATCGATGATCTGAAAGTTACGAAAATCTTCGTAGACGAAGGCCCAAGCATGAAGCGCATTATGCCGCGTGCAAAAGGTCGTGCAGATCGCATCCTGAAGCGCACCAGCCACATTACTGTGGTTGTGTCCGATCGCTGAGACTCTGGAGACTAGCAATGGGTCAGAAAGTACATCCTAATGGTATTCGCCTGGGTATTGTCAAACCTTGGAACTCTACTTGGTATGCGAATACCAAAGAATTCGCTGACAACCTGGACAGCGACTTTAAAGTTCGTCAATTCCTGACTAAGGAACTGTCGAAAGCTTCCGTTTCTCGCATCGTTATCGAGCGTCCTGCGAAGAGCATCCGTGTGACCATTCACACTGCTCGCCCAGGCATCGTTATCGGCAAGAAAGGTGAAGACGTCGAAAAACTGCGCAAGGTCGTAGCGGACATCGCTGGCGTTCCTGCACAGATCAACATCGCCGAAGTCCGTAAACCGGAACTCGACGCTAAATTGGTTGCTGACAGCATCACTTCTCAGCTGGAACGTCGCGTTATGTTCCGTCGTGCTATGAAGCGTGCAGTACAGAACGCAATGCGTCTTGGCGCTAAAGGTATCAAAGTTGAAGTAAGCGGCCGTCTTGGCGGCGCTGAAATCGCACGTACCGAATGGTACCGCGAAGGTCGTGTTCCATTGCACACTCTGCGTGCGGACATCGACTACAACACATCTGAAGCGCACACCACTTATGGTGTAATCGGCGTTAAGGTATGGATCTTCAAAGGTGAGATCCTGGGTGGTATGGCTGCAGTTGAACAACCGGAACCGGCTGCTCAACCTAAAAAGCAGCAGCGTAAAGGCCGCAAGTAAGGAGAGTCGCTGATGTTACAACCAAAGCGTACAAAATTCCGTAAGGTGCACAAGGGCCGCAACCGTGGTCTGGCGCAAGGTACGGATGTTAGCTTCGGCACTTTCGGTCTGAAAGCTGTTGGCCGTGGCCGTCTGACTGCTCGTCAAATCGAAGCAGCTCGTCGTGCAATGACTCGTGCAGTTAAGCGTCAAGGCAAGATCTGGATCCGTGTATTCCCGGACAAACCGATCACCGAGAAGCCGCTGGAAGTGCGTATGGGTAAAGGTAAGGGTAACGTGGAGTATTGGGTTGCCCTGATCCAGCCTGGTAAGGTCCTGTACGAAATGGACGGCGTGCCAGAAGAGGTTGCCCGCGAGGCATTCAAACTGGCAGCAGCGAAACTGCCGATCAAAACCACCTTTGTAACTAAGACGGTGATGTAATGAAAGCACAAGAGCTGCGTGAAAAAAGCGTTGAAGAGCTGAATGCCGAGCTGCTCAACCTGCTGCGTGAGCAATTCAACTTGCGCATGCAGGCGGCCAGTGGCCAGCTGCAACAAACTCACCTGTTGAAACAAGTGCGTCGTGACGTCGCACGCGTTAAGACTTTACTGACTCAAAAGGCGGGTGTGTAAATGACTGAAGTTATCCGTACCCTGCAGGGTCGTGTTGTTAGCGATAAAATGGAGAAATCCATCGTTGTTGCTATCGAGCGTACTGTGAAGCACCCAATCTACGGGAAATTCATCAAACGTACGACCAAGCTGCACGTACATGACGAGAACAACGAATGTGGTACCGGCGACGTGGTGGAAATCCGCGAATGCCGCCCACTGTCCAAGACCAAGTCCTGGACGTTGGTTCGCGTTGTAGAGAAAGCGATTCTGTAATAGAGTAGCTGGCTCTCACTTAATAAACGGCTCAGAAAATGAGCCGTTTATTTTTTCTACCCATACCAAGTAAGCGGTGTTATAATGCTGCGCCCTCGGTTATGGGGCTTTTCAACGGCCTAATTTTTACTTGGGTCTTTAAAGTAGTAGTTGACATTAGCGGAGCACTAAAATGATCCAAGAACAGACTATGCTGAACGTCGCCGACAACTCCGGTGCACGTCGCGTAATGTGTATCAAGGTTCTAGGTGGCTCGCACCGTCGCTACGCAGGCGTCGGCGACATCATCAAAATTACCATCAAGGAAGCAATTCCTCGCGGTAAGGTGAAGAAAGGCGATGTTCTGAAGGCGGTAGTGGTGCGCACCAAGAAGGGTGTACGTCGCCCGGACGGTTCTGTCATTCGCTTCGATGGCAATGCATGCGTTATTTTGAACAATAACAGCGAGCAGCCAATCGGTACGCGTATTTTTGGGCCGGTAACTCGTGAACTGCGTAATGAGAAGTTCATGAAAATTATCTCTCTGGCACCAGAAGTACTCTAAGGAGCGAACATGGCAGCGAAGATCCGTCGTGATGACGAAGTTATCGTGATTACCGGGAAAGACAAAGGTAAGCGCGGTAAAGTAAAAAATGTCCTGTCTGCTGGCAAGGTCATTGTTGAAGGCATCAACCTGGTTAAGAAACACCAGAAGCCGGTTCCGGCTCTGAACCAACCAGGCGGCATTGTTGAGAAAGAAGCTGCAATTCAGGTTTCTAACATTGCTATCTTCAACGCGGCTACCGGCAAGGCTGACCGTGTAGGCTTTAGATTCGAAGACGGCAAAAAAGTCCGTTTCTTCAAGTCTAACAGCGAAACTATCAAGTAATTTGGAGTAATACGATGGCGAAACTGCATGATTACTACAAAGACGAGGTAGTCAAACAACTGATGTCTCAGTTTGATTACAACTCTGTCATGCAAGTCCCTCGGGTCGAGAAGATCACCCTGAACATGGGTGTTGGTGAAGCGATTGCTGACAAGAAACTGCTGGATAACGCCGCAGCGGACCTGGCAGCCATCTCCGGTCAAAAACCGTTGATCACCAAAGCCCGCAAATCTGTTGCAGGCTTCAAAATCCGTCAGGGCTATCCGATCGGCTGTAAAGTAACTCTGCGTGGCGAACGCATGTGGGAGTTCTTTGAGCGTCTGATCTCCATTGCTGTTCCACGTATCCGTGACTTCCGTGGCCTGTCCGCCAAGTCATTCGATGGCCGTGGCAACTACAGCATGGGCGTGCGTGAGCAAATCATCTTCCCAGAAATCGACTACGACAAAGTCGATCGCGTTCGTGGTTTGGATATTACCATTACCACTACTGCGAAATCTGATGATGAAGGCCGCGCGCTGCTGGCTGCTTTTAACTTCCCGTTCCGCAAGTAAGGCAGGGTTACTGATGGCTAAGCAATCAATGAAAGCACGCGAAGTCAAGCGCGTGAAATTAGCTGACAAGTTCTTTGCAAAACGCGCTGAACTGAAAGCTATTATCTCTGATGTGAACGCATCCGATGAAGATCGTTGGAATGCCGTTCTCAAGCTGCAAACTCTGCCGCGTGATTCCAGCCCGTCTCGTCAGCGTAAACGCTGCCGCCAAACTGGCCGTCCACATGGTTATGTGGGCAAATTCGGGTTGAGCCGTATTAAGCTTCGTGAAGCCGCTATGCGCGGTGAAGTACCAGGCTTGAAAAAGGCTAGCTGGTAATTACCAATTGAATCACGGGAGTAAAGACAGATGAGCATGCAAGATCCGATCGCGGATATGCTGACCCGTATCCGTAACGGTCAAGCCGCGAACAAAGTTGCGGTCACCATGCCTTCCTCCAAGCTGAAAGTGGCAATTGCCAACGTGCTGAAGGAAGAAGGTTTTATTGAAGATTTCAAAATCGAAGGCGACGCCAAGCCTGTTCTGGAACTGGTACTGAAGTACTTCCAGGGCAAAGCTGTGGTAGAAAGCATTCAACGTATCAGCCGTCCAGGTCTGCGCATCTACAAGAAAAAAGATGAGCTGCCAAAAGTTATGGCCGGTTTGGGTATCGCTGTTGTTTCTACCTCTAAAGGTGTTATGACCGATCGTGCAGCTCGCCAGGCTGGTCTGGGTGGCGAGATTATCTGCTACGTAGCTTAATTCGGGAGGAAAGAATGTCTCGTGTTGCAAAAGCACCCGTCGTCATTCCTGCCGGCGTAGAGGTAAAACTCAACGGTCAGGTTATTTCGATTAAGGGTAAAAACGGCGAGTTGACTCGTACTATCCACGACGCCGTTGAAGTGAAGCAAGAAGCTAACGCACTGACTTTCGCTCCGCGCGAAGGTTTTGCTAACGCATGGGCCCAAGCGGGTACCACGCGCGCTCTGCTGAACGCAATGGTTGTTGGTGTTACCGAAGGCTTCACCAAGAAGCTTCAACTGGTAGGTGTTGGTTATCGTGCTGCCGTTAAAGGCAACGTGGTGAATTTGGCCCTGGGCTTCTCTCACCCTATCGATCACCAGCTGCCGGCAGGTATCACTGCTGAATGCCCAAGCCAAACTGAAATCGTGCTGAAAGGCGCTGATAAGCAGGTAATTGGCCAGGTAGCAGCAGATCTGCGCGCTTACCGTCGTCCTGAGCCTTACAAAGGCAAGGGTGTTCGTTACGCCGACGAAGTCGTGCGTACCAAAGAGGCTAAGAAGAAGTAAGGTAACACTATGGATAAGAAATCTGCTCGTATCCGTCGTGCGACCCGCGCACGCCGCAAGCTCCAAGAGCTGGGTGCAACCCGCCTGGTGGTACATCGTACCCCGCGTCACATTTACGCACAGGTGATTGCTCCAAACGGTTCTGAAGTACTGGTAGCCGCTTCTACTTTAGAAAAAGCTATCGCGGAGCAACTGAAGTATTCCGGTAACAAAGACGCAGCAGCAGCCGTAGGTAAAGCTCTGGCTGAGCGCGCGTTGGAAAAAGGGATTGCGAAAGTATCCTTTGACCGTTCCGGTTTCCAATATCATGGTCGAGTCCAGGCACTGGCAGATGCTGCCCGTGAAGCTGGCCTTCAGTTCTAAGGAAGAGGTTTAAGATGGCTCACATCGAAAAACAAGCTGGCGAACTGCAGGAAAAGCTGATCGCGGTAAACCGCGTATCTAAAACCGTAAAAGGTGGCCGTATTTTCAGCTTTACCGCACTGACTGTAGTTGGTGATGGTAACGGTCGCGTTGGTTTTGGCTACGGCAAAGCACGCGAAGTTCCAGCAGCGATCCAGAAAGCGATGGAAAAAGCCCGTCGCAACATGATGAACGTCGCGCTGAACAGCGGCACCCTGCAGCACCCTGTTAAGGGCGCTCACACGGGTTCTCGCGTGTTCATGCAGCCTGCTCATGAAGGTACCGGTATCATCGCGGGCGGTGCAATGCGCGCCGTTCTCGAAGTTGCTGGGGTGCACAACGTATTGGCTAAAGCTTATGGTTCCACCAACCCGATCAACGTGGTTCGTGCAACTATCGACGCTCTGGCGAATATGAAGTCTCCTGAAATGGTCGCTGCTAAGCGTGGTAAATCCGTTGCCGACATTCTGGGGTAATTGACCATGGCTAAGACTATTAAAGTTACACAAACTCGCAGCTCAATTGGCCGTCTGCCGAAGCATAAAGCTACTCTGCTCGGTCTGGGTCTGCGTCGTATTGGTCACACCGTAGAGCGCGAGGATACTCCTGCTGTTCGCGGTATGGTCAACCTGGTTTCCTACATGGTTAAAGTTGAGGAGTAACAGATGCGTTTAAATACTCTGTCTCCGGCTGAAGGTGCCAAGCATGCGCCTAAGCGTGTAGGTCGTGGTATTGGTTCTGGCCTGGGTAAAACCGGCGGCCGTGGTCACAAAGGTCAGAAGTCTCGTTCTGGCGGTGGCGTACGTCGTGGTTTCGAAGGTGGTCAGATGCCTCTGTACCGTCGTCTGCCGAAATTCGGCTTCACTTCACGCAAAGCGATGATCACGGCAGAAGTTCGTCTGTCTGAACTGGCTCTGGTTGAAGGCGATGTTATCGACCTGAACGCGCTGAAAGCCGCTAACGTAGTTGGTGTCCAGATCGAATTCGCGAAAGTTGTACTTTCTGGCGAAGTCGCTCGTCCGGTAACCCTGCGTGGTCTGCGTGTCACCAAAGGCGCTCGTGCTGCTATCGAGGCTGCTGGCGGTAAAATTGAGGAATAAGTAGCAGATGGCTAAGCAACCAGGATTAGATTTTCAAAGTGCTAAAGGCGGGCTCGGCGAGCTGAAGCGCAGACTTTTGTTTGTCATCGGCGCGCTGATTGTCTTCCGCATCGGCTCTTTCATTCCGATTCCTGGTATCGATGCCACTGTGCTTGCCAAATTGCTTGAGCAGCAGAGAGGCACTATCATTGAAATGTTTAACATGTTCTCTGGTGGTGCCCTCAGCCGTGCTTCTATCTTTGCTCTGGGGATCATGCCGTATATCTCGGCGTCGATCATTATCCAGCTGCTGACGGTGGTTCATCCAGCGTTGGCGGAAATCAAGAAAGAAGGGGAGGCTGGCCGTCGCAAGATTAGCCAGTACACCCGCTACGGTACGCTGGTATTGGCCATATTCCAGTCGATCGGTATTGCTACCGGTCTGCCGAATATGCCTGGTATGCAGGGCCTGGTGTTAAACCCAGGCTTTGCATTCTACTTTACTGCGGTTGTGAGCCTGGTAACCGGGACAATGTTCCTGATGTGGCTGGGTGAGCAGATTACTGAGCGCGGTATCGGCAACGGTATCTCGATCATTATCTTCGCGGGTATTGTAGCGGGGCTCCCGCCGGCAGTGGCCCATACTATTGAGCAAGCGCGGCAAGGCGACCTGCACTTCCTCCTGCTGCTGTTGGTTGCAGTATTGGTGTTTGCAGTAACCTTCTTCGTTGTTTTCATTGAGCGTGGTCAACGTCGTATCGTCGTTAACTATGCGAAGCGTCAACAAGGTCGTCGTGTTTATGCAGCACAGAGTACACACTTACCGTTGAAAGTGAACATGGCGGGTGTTATCCCGGCGATTTTCGCTTCCAGCATTATTCTGTTCCCGGCCACGATTGCATCATGGTTTGGGGGCGGTACCGGTTGGAACTGGCTGACTACGATTTCGCTGTATTTGCAGCCAGGGCAACCGCTTTATGTGTTACTCTATGCGTCTGCAATCATCTTCTTCTGTTTCTTCTACACGGCGTTGGTTTTCAACCCGCGTGAGACAGCAGATAACCTGAAGAAGTCCGGTGCCTTCGTACCAGGAATTCGTCCGGGAGAGCAAACGGCGAAGTATATCGATAAAGTAATGACGCGTTTAACCCTGGTGGGCGCGATGTACATTACTTTCATCTGCCTGATCCCGGAGTTCATGCGTGATGCAATGAAAGTACCATTCTACTTTGGTGGTACCTCGCTACTGATCGTGGTTGTCGTCATCATGGACTTTATGGCTCAAGTGCAAACTCTGATGATGTCAAGTCAGTACGAGTCTGCATTGAAGAAAGCAAATCTGAAAGGCTATAACCGCTAGTCAGATTCGTTTGAGAAGTTACGGAGAGTAAAAATGAAAGTTCGTGCTTCCGTCAAGAAATTATGTCGTAACTGCAAAATCGTTAAGCGTAACGGTGTCGTTCGTGTGATTTGCAGCGCCGAGCCGAAGCATAAACAGCGTCAAGGCTGATTATCTCGCATATTTTTCTTGCAAAGTTGGGTTGAGCTGGCTAGATTAGCCAGCCAATCTTTTGTATGTCGCACTGCAACATTATTTGAGTATCCTGAAAACGGGCTTTTCAGAATGGTGTTGCTGTATAAAATAGTAGGAGTGCATAGTGGCCCGTATAGCAGGCATTAACATTCCTGATCATAAACATACCGTTATCGCCTTAACGTCGATCTTCGGTATCGGTAAAACCCGTTCACAGGCTATCTGTGCATCTACGGGTATTGCTGAAAATGTTAAGATCAGTGAGCTGTCTGAAGAGCAAATCGAAAAGCTTCGTGATGCAGTTGCCAAATACACCGTTGAGGGTGATTTGCGTCGTGAAATTACCCTGAGCATCAAGCGTCTTATGGACCTTGGTTGCTATCGTGGTTTGCGTCATCGTCGTGGTCTGCCGGTACGCGGTCAGCGCACCAAGACCAACGCTCGTACCCGTAAGGGTCCGCGCAAGCCGATCAAGAAATAATCGGGGTTATTGAATAATGGCAAAGGCACCTGTTCGTACACGTAAGCGTGTAAGAAAGCAAGTCTCTGACGGCGTGGCTCATATCCATGCTTCTTTCAACAACACCATCGTTACCATCACTGATCGTCAGGGTAATGCTTTGGGTTGGGCAACAGCCGGTGGTTCCGGTTTCCGTGGTTCTCGTAAGTCCACTCCGTTCGCAGCACAGGTTGCAGCAGAACGTTGTGCTGACGCAGTGAAAGAATACGGTATCAAGAACCTGGAAGTTATGGTTAAAGGACCTGGTCCTGGTCGTGAGTCTACTATCCGCGCTCTGAACGCGGCTGGTTTCCGCATCACTAACATTACTGATGTGACTCCGATCCCTCATAACGGTTGTCGTCCGCCGAAAAAGCGCCGCGTGTAACGCAGCTTTTAGGATTGTTGGAGAAAGAAAATGGCAAGATATTTGGGTCCTAAGCTCAAGCTGAGCCGTCGTGAGGGCACAGACCTGTTCCTTAAGTCTGGCGTTCGCGCGATCGATTCCAAGTGTAAAATTGAACAAGCACCTGGTCAGCACGGTGCGCGTAAACCGCGTCTGTCTGATTACGGTGTTCAGTTGCGTGAGAAGCAGAAAGTTCGTCGTATGTACGGCATTCTGGAGCGTCAATTCCGCAACTATTACAAAGAAGCAACCCGCCTGAAGGGCAACACCGGTGAAAACCTGTTGCAGCTGCTGGAAGGTCGTCTGGACAACGTTGTTTACCGTATGGGCTTCGGCGCTACTCGTGCAGAGTCACGTCAGCTGGTTAGCCACAAAGCAGTTATGGTAAACGGTCGCGTTGTTAACATCGCTTCTTATCAGGTATCTCCGAATGACGTAGTCAGCATCCGCGAGAAAGCTAAAAAGCAGTCTCGTGTTAAAGCTTCTCTGGAGCTGGCTGAGCAGCGTGAAAAGCCGACTTGGCTGGAAGTTGATGCTGCTAAGATGGAAGGCGTGTTCAAGCGTATGCCTGAACGTACCGATCTGTCTGCGGACATTAACGAACACCTGATCGTCGAGCTTTACTCCAAGTAAAGCTTAGTACCAAAGAGAGGACACAATGCAGGGTTCTGTGACAGAGTTTCTAAAACCGCGCCTGGTAGATATCGAGCAAGTCAGTTCGACGCACGCCAAGGTGACCCTTGAGCCTTTAGAGCGTGGCTTTGGCCATACTCTTGGCAACGCACTGCGCCGTATTCTGCTTTCATCTATGCCGGGTTGCGCGGTGACCGAGGTTGAGATTGATGGTGTACTGCATGAGTACAGCACCAAAGAAGGCGTACAGGAAGATATCCTGGAGATCCTGCTCAACCTGAAAGGGCTGGCGGTGAGAGTTCAAGGCAAAGACGAAGTTATTCTTACCCTGAATAAATCTGGCATTGGCCCTGTGACCGCTGCCGACATCACCCATGATGGTGATGTCGAAATCGTCAAGCCTCAGCACGTGATTTGCCACCTGACTGATGAGAACGCGGCTATCAGCATGCGTATCAAAGTTCAGCGCGGTCGCGGTTATGTGCCGGCTTCTGCCCGAATTCATTCGGAAGAAGATGAGCGCCCAATCGGTCGTCTGTTGGTTGACGCCTGCTACAGCCCTGTAGAGCGTATCGCCTACAATGTTGAAGCTGCGCGTGTAGAACAGCGTACTGACTTGGATAAGCTGGTCATCGAAATGGAGACCAATGGCACGATCGATCCTGAAGAGGCGATCCGCCGTGCGGCCACCATTCTGGCTGAACAACTTGAAGCTTTCGTTGACCTGCGTGATGTGCGTCAGCCGGAAGTTAAAGAAGAGAAACCGGAATTCGATCCGATCTTGCTGCGCCCTGTTGACGATCTGGAATTGACTGTCCGCTCTGCTAACTGCCTCAAGGCAGAAGCTATCCACTACATCGGTGATCTGGTACAGCGTACCGAGGTTGAGTTGCTGAAAACGCCAAACCTGGGTAAAAAATCTCTTACCGAGATTAAAGACGTGCTGGCCTCACGTGGTCTGTCTCTGGGCATGCGCCTGGAAAACTGGCCGCCGGCAAGCATTGCTGACGAGTAACCGGATCACAGGTTAAGGTTTTACTGAGAAGGATAAGGTCATGCGCCATCGTAAGAGTGGTCGTCAACTGAACCGTAACAGCAGCCATCGCCAGGCTATGTTCCGTAACATGGCCGGCTCTTTGGTTCGTCATGAGATCATCAAGACGACCCTGCCAAAAGCAAAAGAGCTGCGTCGCGTTGTTGAGCCGCTGATTACTCTTGCCAAGACCGACAGCGTAGCTAATCGTCGTCTGGCATTCGCCCGTACTCGTGATAACGAGATCGTGGCAAAACTGTTTAACGAGCTGGGCCCGCGTTTCGCGAGCCGTGCCGGTGGTTACACTCGCATTCTGAAGTGTGGCTTCCGCGCAGGCGACAACGCGCCGATGGCATACATCGAGCTGGTTGATCGTGCTGAGTCTCAAGCAGAAGTAGCAACTGCAGAGTAATCTGTAGACGCGTAAAAAAACCGGGCTTGCCCGGTTTTTTTACGTCCAAACCCAGCCAAATGTGCGCAATTCCCCTGCAGTGCTTAAGATCCCCGCCCCTATCCGCTATGCTAAGGCTTATTCATTAGGCTAACCGAGGCTGTCTGTCATGGGGTTGCTTGATCAATGGGCGGAGCGTCATATCCTTGATGCTCAGGATAAAGGCGAGTTCGACAACCTGCCTGGCCAGGGGCAGCCGCTGGCGCTGGAAGATGACAGCGCGGTGCCGCCCGAGCTACGCGCCGGTTACCGTTTGCTGAAAAATGCCGGTTACCTGCCGCCGGCGCTGGAAGATCGTAAAGAGGCGTTGACCGTTGCTCGCTTGCTGCAAGAGATTAATAGCGAACATCCGGACTATGTCGATCTCAGCAAGCGCATGGCACTGCTGGAGCACCGGCTGCGTCAGGCTGGGATGAGCACCGATTTCTTGCATGGCGAATATCAGCGCGCGCTTGATGGCAAGTTCACCCGAGAGGAGCGGTAATGTTCAAGATAGGTCAGTTGGCCAAGCTCGCCGAAGTGACGCCGGATACCGTGCGTTACTATGAAAAGCAGGGCATGATGGATCACAATGTCCGCACCGAAGGCGGTTATCGGCTGTATACGGAGCAGGACCTGCAGCGGCTGCGTTTTATTCGCTATGCCAAACAGTTGGGTTTTACTCTGGAAACGATCGCCGAACTGCTGTCGATCCGGGTTGATCCTGAACATCATACCTGCCAGGAATCGAAGTCTATCGTTGATGCGCGCCTGAGCGAAGTGGAAAGCAAGTTGGCGGAGCTGACTCGCATGCGCGAATCGTTGAAACGCCTGAGTGACGCCTGCTGCGGCACTGCCCATACCAGCAACTATTGTTCTATTCTGGAAGCCTTGGAACAGGGTGCCAGCGATGATAAAGGCAAAAAAGATTGCTGACGGCACTTTAATTTTTATATTGCCGGCAGTATTATCGGCTCGTTTTATTACCCTACCTTTTACAGGAGCATTATCATGACGAAATATCGTCACACTAAAGGCCAGATTCAAGATAACGCCATTGAGGCGCTGCTGCATGACCCGCTATTCCGTCAACGAGTGGAAAAGAATGTGAAAGGCAAAGGCAGCTATCGGCGTAAAGAAAAACACAACAAAGGCGGTAACTGGGAGGCCAGTGGCAAACTATCAAACGATAATTTACCACTGGCTTTCTGGTTTTAAGGCATTAAAAAAGCCACCTTCATTGGTGGCTTTTTATTGGTGTAACTTAATGCTGTTTTACAGTTTTGGCTGCTGTTGCTGGCTCAGCAAATCACGGATTTCCGTCAGCAGTTTCTCTTCTGCGGTTGGTTCTGGCGGCGCTGCTGGCGCTTCTTCCTGCTTGCGGCGCACCTTGTTCATTAGTTTAATCGCCAGGAAGATAGCGAAGGCGACAATCACAAAGTCAAATACGGTCTGGATGAATGAACCATAGTTCATTACCACCGCCGGTACGGCGCCCTGAGCTTCACGTAACACCAGATGGAACTGTTTAAAATCGACGCCGCCAATCAGTAAGCCCAACGGTGGCATGATGATATCGGCCACGAAGGACGAAACAATCTTGCCGAATGCAGCACCGATAATCACACCGACGGCCAGATCGACCACGTTGCCGCGCATGGCAAATTCGCGAAACTCTTTCAACATACTCATAGAACGCACCCCTTGCAGAATTAATAACTCAAGTTTAACAAAGCAATTTCCCTTTGCCACAAATGGAGAGAAGTTTTATCTCCTCCCAAGGCAGAGAACAACTACGCAATTATAGACCATCGCCTAATAAATTCGTTCTACAAGAAGAACGGGCTCGGTTGGAACAAGCGTTCAACGTCCGGCACGAATTTCTTGTCGGTAATAAACATGATGACGTGATCGCCCTGTTCGATTTTGCTGTTGCCGTTGGCGATGATCACGTCGTCGCCACGCACGATCGCACCGATGGTGGTACCCGGTGGCAGCTTGATGTCTTCCACGATGCGGCCGACCACTTTAGATGTGCTTTCATCGCCGTGGGCAATCGCTTCGATCGCTTCTGCCACGCCGCGGCGCAGTGACGAGACGCTGACGATATCCGCTTTGCGCACATGCCCAAGCAGCGCGGAGATGGTTGCCTGCTGCGGGGAAATGGCAATATCGATCACGCTGCCTTGCACCAGATCGACATAGGCGCGGCGCTGGATCAATACCATCACCTTCTTGGCGCCCATGCGCTTGGCCAGCATGGCGGACATGATGTTGGCCTCATCGTCGTTGGTGATGGCGATGAAAACATCCACCTGCTCGACGTGCTCTTCGGCCAGCAGCTCCTGATCGGAGGCATCGCCGTAGAATACAATGGTGTCGTGCAGCTGTTCGGCCAGTTCGGCGGCGCGTTGCTGATTCCGCTCGATCAGTTTGACGTTGTAGTCTTTTTCCAGCTTGGCGGCCAGGCCGGCGCCGACGTTGCCGCCGCCGACGATCATGATGCGCTTATAGGGTTTTTCCAGCCGCTGCAGTTCGCTCATCACCGCGCGGATATGCTGTGAGGCGGCGACGAAGAACACTTCATCGCCGGCTTCGATAATGGTCGAGCCCTGCGGACGGATCGGACGATCCTGGCGGAATATGGCGGCGACGCGGGTATCGATATGTGGCATGTGCTCGCGCATTGAAGAGAGCGCATTGCCGACCAGCGGGCCGCCGTAATAGGCTTTAACCGCGGCGATGCTGACCTTGCCTTCGGCAAAGTTGACCACCTGCAGCGCGCCAGGGTATTCAATCAGCTTGTAGATATAGTCGATGACCAGCTGCTCCGGCGAAATCAGATGGTCGATTGGCACCGCTTCCGGCAGGAACAGTTTCTCCGACTCGCGGATGTATTCCGGTGCGCGGATACGGGCGATACGGTTAGGGGTATTAAACAGAGAATAGGCGATCTGGCAGGCGATCATGTTGGTTTCGTCGGAGTTGGTGACGGCGACCAGCATGTCGGCGTCTTCTGCGCCGGCTTCGCGCAGCACCCGAGGGTGGGAACCATGCCCCTGAACCACCCGCAAATCGAATTTATCCTGCAGCTGACGCAAGCGGCCGGAATCGGTATCGACGACGGTGATGTCGTTGTTTTCACCCACCAGGTTTTCCGCCAGCGTCCCGCCAACCTGACCGGCACCAAGAATAATTATTTTCATCGTGTTCTCTGCTTCACACTGAAAGACTTAGGGCGCGCACGCACGCCCTGAAGCATTACATTTTAATCAGCTTAGCGTAAAAGAAGCCATCGCCATCCTCGGGATGCGGGATATTCTGTCGCCCTGGCCGCTGCGCATCGCCGGTTTCAACCAGCTTGGCATCGGCGTGGCGTTGCAAGAATGCGGCGATCTGGTTGCTGTTTTCATCCGGCAGGATAGAACAGGTGGCGTAAACCATCACTCCGCCTGATTTTAGATGCGGCCAGACGGCTTCCAGAATTTCTGCCTGCAGTGCGGCGAGTTCGGCGATGTCGCGATCGCGGCGCAGCCATTTGATGTCGGGATGACGGCGGATCACACCGGTGGCGGAACAAGGCGCGTCCAGCAGGATGCGGTCGAACTGCTTGTCCCCGCACCACTGCTGCGGAGTGCGGCCATCACCCAGTTTAACCTCTGCGTGCAAACGCAGACGCTGCAGGTTCTCTTTGACTCGCGCCAGGCGCTGTTCGTCAATATCGACCGCCATGACGTGTGCTTTCGGCGCCGCTTCCAAAATATGCGTGGTTTTGCCGCCGGGTGCGGCGCACAGGTCGAGGATCTGTTCGCCGTCTTGCGGATCCAACAGATCGACACACCCCTGGGCTGAGGCATCTTGCACGGTGACCCAGCCTTCGGCGAACCCTGGCAGATCGGTCACGGCGCAAGGCGCCAGCAAACGCAGTGCATCGGCATAGTCTGAATGAGTTTCCGCGGCGATGCCGGCGTCGTTCAGCAGCTGCAGATAAGCGTCACGGGTGTGATGCAGGCGGTTGACGCGCAGCCACATCGGCGGCTTCTGGTTATTGGCGTCGACGATCTGTTCCCAGTTGGCGGGATAAGCCTGTTGAATGCGTTTCAGTAACCAGCTGGGATGCAGATAGCGGCTGTCATTGTTGGCGGCGCGTTGCAACAGCTCTTCCTGCTGGCGCTGGAATTGCCGCAAGACGCCGTTAATCAGGCCTTTTAACTGCGGGCGTTTCAGCGCTACCGCACCTTCCACGGTTTCCGCCAGCACGGCGTGCGCCGGGATGCGGGTATACAGCAGCTGATACAGGCCAACCATCAGCAAGTAGTGCAGCGTACGCTGCTTACCGGTCAGCGGCTTGGCCATCAATTGCTGAATGCACCATTCGAGCTGCGGCAGCACGCGTAACGTGCCGAAACACAGCTCCTGCAGCAACCCGCGATCTTTGTCGCTGATGGAGGTTTGCAGCGCCGGCAGGACAGTGCTGAGCGACTGCCCCTGATCCAGCACCTGGCCGATGGCTTTGGCAGCGATGCTGCGGAGATTGTAATTATTTTTCATAGGCTGAAGCTGATAACGATCGGCATTAAGAAAATAACGGCCCGGCGATGAACGGCCGGGCAGTGGGGTGACTTACAGCCGGTTACCCGGGGTAAACCATTCACGACGTGAATTTAACAGGTCCTGCGCCGACATCGGTTTCTTACCGGCGGGCTGCAGCTGGATCAGATTGAGGATGCCGTCGGCGGTCGCCACCTGAATGCCTTGCTTGTCGGCATGGACAACGGTGCCCGGCTCCGCGTTGGCGCTTTGCGCCAGCACGCTGGCCTGCCAGACTTTTACCGGTTGATCGTCGATGGTGAAGTAGCTGATCGGCCAAGGGTTGAAGGCGCGGATGCAGCGCTCCAGTTGTGCAGCGGACAGGTTCCAGTCCAGGCGAGCTTCTTCTTTGCTCAGCTTCTCGGCGTAAGTGACCAACGCTTCGTCCTGTACTTCGCGGGTGGCGCTGCCGTCGGCCATTTGGCGCAGCGTCGTCAGCATGCCCTGCGGGCCGAGCTGGGCCAGTTTGCCGTAGAGACTGGCGCTGGTGTCGTTGCTCTCAATCGGGCAGGCGATCTTGTGCATCATGTCGCCGGTATCGAGGCCGGCGTCCATCTGCATGATGGTCACGCCGGTTTCGCTGTCGCCGGCCCAGAGCGAACGCTGGATCGGTGCCGCGCCGCGCCAGCGAGGCAGCAGCGAACCGTGTACGTTGATGCAACCGAGACGCGGCATATCCAGCACCGCTTGCGGCAGGATCAACCCGTAGGCAACAACCACCATCACGTCGGCGTTAAGATCGACCACCAGGCGCTGGTTCTCTTCTGGGCGCAGCGATTTGGGCTGAAATACCGGCAGTTGGTGTTGTTCAGCCAGCACTTTTACCGGGCTTGGCGTCAACTTGTTGCCGCGGCCTGCCGGGCGGTCGGGCTGGGTAAAAACGCCGACAATCTGGTGCTCAGATGACAACAGCGCGTCAAGATGACGCGCTGCGAAGTCTGGTGTTCCGGCGAAAATAATCCGTAAAGAGTCAGACACGTTGATTTCCTGATCGGTTAGGCGCGGGCTTGGAGCTTGGCCATTTTTTCCAGTTTCTGACGAATGCGCTGGCGCTTCAGCGGCGACAGGTAATCGACGAACAGTTTACCCATCAGGTGATCCATCTCGTGCTGGATGCAGATCGCCAGCAGATCGTCCGCTTCCAGCTCGAAAGATTTGCCTTCGCGATCCAGCGCGCGGATCTTCACCTGCGCGGCGCGTGGTACCAATGCACGCTGCTCGGGAATGGAAAGACAGCCTTCCTCGATGCCGGTTTCGCCGCTTTTTTCCAGCAGCTCCGGATTGATCAGCACCAGGCGCTGATCGCGATTCTCGGAGACGTCGATCACGATAATGCGCTGATGGATATCCACCTGAGTCGCAGCAAGGCCGATGCCTTCCTCTGCGTACATGGTTTCAAACATATCATCCACGATGCGCTGGATATCTGCATTGACTTCTTTTACCGGCGCTGCGACTTTGCGCAGACGCTCGTCTGGGAAATGTAATACCTGCAAGACTGACATATATCTTTAGATCTGTATCCGAGTAATGAACGAGGTTTAACCTCTATTCTAGACATTTCCCGGCCTGATTGACAGCATTGCGCACCAATTGCTCAGATTGGTAATACCACCGTTTTTGCTGAGGGAACAGAGGATGCGGCCGGAAGAGATCGCTTTACGGATGCGGGGGGTTACGGGGCTGCAGACCGTCGTGGCCAGCCGGATCGTGCGGCAGTTATCGCAAATGGGTGGCGAGCCTCGCCGCGCGTTGCGTGAACTGGGATTGAATGAACGGCAGCGAGCACAGTTCAACCAGACGGATCCCGGTTATCTGGCGGCCACCTTGCGTTGGCTGGAAGTGCCGGCGCACCGTATGCTGAACTATGCAGCGGCCGGCTATCCCGAATGCCTGGCTCAGATCGACGACGCGCCGCTGTTTCTGCTGATCGATGGAGATCCTCAGGCGCTGTTGCGCCCGCAACTTGCCATGGTTGGCAGCCGGCAGTTCAGCCACTACGGCGAGCGCTGGGCTAACCATTTCGCCGAGGAATTGGCGCGTTGCGGTTTCACCATCACCAGTGGTTTGGCGATCGGCATCGACGGCATTTGCCATCGCGCAGCGCTGGCGGCCGGGGGTTGCACGATAGCGGTGTTGGGCTGCGGGCTGGCCAATGTCTACCCGCGGCGGCACCACAGGCTCGCAGAGCAGATAGTCGAGCAGGGCGGTGCGGTGATTTCAGATCATTTGGTCACCGATTTGCCCCTGGCCGACCATTTTCCGCGCCGCAACCGCATTATCAGCGGGCTGAGCCAGGGGGTGCTGGTCATAGAAGCTTCGCTGCGCAGCGGTACCCTGGTGACGGCTCGCTACGCGTTGGAGCAGGGGCGTGAGGTGTTCGCCTTGCCTGGGCCATTAGGAAACCCGATGAGTGAGGGGACGCATTGGTTAATCCAGCAGGGCGCGCATCTGGTCACCGGGCCGAAAGATATCGCCGAATTGCTGGGAAGCGGCCTTCAATGGCTGTCACTGAACGAAAATACAACTATTTGTGCGTCGCAGGCTGAAGTTGAATTGCCATTTGCCGATGTGTTGGCTAACGTAGGAGATGAGGTGACACCTGTTGACGTCGTCGCTGAACGTGCCGGCCAACCTGTGCCAGTGGTGGTAATCAAGTTACTCGAGCTGGAGTTAGCAGGGTGGATCGCAGCTGTACCCGGCGGCTATGTCCGAATAAGGAGGGCAAGCCATGTTCGACGTACTCATGTACTTGTTTGAAACTTATATCCACAATGAACCAGAGATGCGCGTCGATCAGGATCAACTGACCGATGATCTCGCCCAGGCGGGGTTTCATCAGGATGATATCTACAACGCGTTGAATTGGCTTGAGAAGTTGGCCGACCTGCAAGAAGGTCAAAATGCGCCTTACTTTATGGATGCCGATCCGCTGGCGATGCGGATCTATACCGAAGAGGAAAACGCGCGTTTGGACGCCGGCTGCCGTGGTTTTCTCCTGTTCCTGGAACAGATTCAGGTATTGAACCTCGAAACCCGTGAAATGGTTATCGACCGCGTTATGGCTTTGGATAATGCGGAATTCGATCTCGAAGATCTGAAATGGGTCGTGTTGATGGTGCTGTTTAATATCCCCGGATATGAAAGCGCCTATCAGCAAATGGAAGAGCTGTTGTTTGAAGTGAACGAAGGTTATCTGCATTGAGCCGATAACGCGCATAGAAGACGTTATGACAAAAAACGCGATTTTTGCCGCCAGGCAAAATGAACCCTGTCCGGAATGCGGGGCCGAGCTGGTGATCCGTAGCGGTCGCCACGGCCCTTTCCTCGGCTGTTCCCAGTACCCTGAATGCCAATATATTCGTCCGCTGAAAGCACAGGCCGATGGGCATGTCGTTAAGGTGTTGGATGGGCAACCGTGCCCGAAGTGTCAGGCGACGTTGGTGCTGCGCCAGGGGCGCTACGGCATGTTTATCGGCTGCAGCGATTATCCGCAGTGCGATCACACAGAAGTGATCGACAAGCCTGATGAAACCGCCATTACCTGTCCGCAGTGCGGCCAAGGCAAACTGCTGCAGCGCAAGTCGCGTTACGGCAAGGTTTTTCACTCCTGCGATCGTTACCCGGAATGCCAGTTCGCTCTCAACGTTAAACCCGTCGCTGGTGAATGCGCCTATTGCCATTATCCGCTGCTGATGGAAAAGCGCACGGCAAAAGGCCCCGTCCTGTGCTGTGCCAGCAAGCTGTGCGGAAAACCCGTCGCGACTACAGAATAATCACATCATGAATTCAGAATTAAGCCCGAACCTTTTATCTATCATCGATGCTTTGCATCAACAGCAGGTGATTGCGTATCCCACCGAAGCGGTATTCGGCCTGGGTTGCGATCCCGACAGCGAGCAGGCGGTCAATGCATTGCTGGCTCTGAAACAGCGGCCGTGGGAAAAGGGGCTGATTTTGATCGCCGCCGACTATGCGCAGCTTAAGCCTTATATTGACGACAGTACGCTCAGCGAACAGCAGCGCGCGACGATGTTCGCCAGCTGGCCTGGGCCGGTAACCTGGGTTTTGCCCGCTCGGCCGGAGACGCCGCGTTTGTTGACCGGACGTTTCAGTTCACTGGCGGTGCGCGTTAGCGATCATCCGCTGGTGCAGTTGCTGTGCCGGCAGTATGGCAAGCCGCTGGTGTCGACCAGCGCCAATCTCAGTGGGCTGGAACCGTGTCGCAGTGCGGATGAGGTCACACGGCAATTCGGCGAGGCTTTCCCGGTATTGGCCGGCAAGGTAGGCGGCCGTCTTAACCCTTCCGAAATCAGAGATGCTCTGACCGGCGAACAGATCCGTCAGGGCTAGAGGAAATGAGCATGGAGAAGTTTGCGGTATTTGGCAACCCTATCGGCCACAGCAAGTCGCCGCGAATTCATGCGCTATTCGCTGCCCAGACTGGCATAGAGCATCCTTATGGAACAGTGCTGGCGCCGCTGGACGGTTTTGAAACCAGCTTGCAGGCGTTTATCCGCGCCGGAGGGCAGGGGGCGAACGTCACGGTGCCTTTCAAGGAGCGAGCTTATTCGGCCGCCTCTGAACTGAGTGAGCGCGCGGCGATGGCCGGTGCGGTCAACACCCTGAAGGTATTGCCGAATGGCGGTCTATTGGGGGACAACACCGACGGCATCGGTTTGCTGACCGATCTGCAGCGTCAGCAATTGATCCGGCCGCAGGATCGCATTCTGCTGGTGGGTGCCGGCGGCGCGGCGCGCGGCGTGATCCTGCCGCTGCTGTCTTTCGGCTGCCGGCTCACGATCACCAACCGCACTTTCAGCCGGGCCCAAGAGTTGGCCGACGCTTTCCGGCATCTGGGGGAGATCTCGGCGGCGCCGATGGATCAACTGGATCAGCAAGCGTTCGATCTGGTGATCAATGCGACGGCGTCCGGTATCAGCGGGGAGATCCCGGCGTTGCCTGCAGGCGTGGTGAATGCGCAAACCCGTTGCTATGACATGTTCTATCAGCAAGGCGTTACGCCATTTCTGGCCTGGGCGCAGCAGCAGGGCGCAACGGAATACGCCGATGGGCTGGGTATGCTGGTGGGGCAGGCGGCGCATGCTTTCCTGCTGTGGCACGGAGTAATGCCAGAGATAGAACCAGTCTTGCGCCAGCTGCGCAGCGAGCTGGCGGCATAAATCCTACCCCGTTCTCTTTATAGGGAACGGGGTGCCTATCAGATGTCTTCCGACAGGTATTCATCTTTCCAGCGTACATAGTTGTTAGAAGAATAAAGCAATCCCTCCAACTCGGCGGCGGTCAACGGCCGAACCTGGCGTGCCGGGCTACCCATATAAAGATAGCCGCTGGCCAGGCGTTTGCCCGGCGCCACCAAACTGCCGGCGCCAATCATCACGTCGTCTTCTACAACTACGCCGTCCAACAGGATCGATCCCATCCCGACCAGCACCCGGTTGCCGATGGCGCAACCGTGCAGCATCGCTTTATGGCCCACGGTAACGTCTTCGCCAATTAACAGGGGATAACCGTCGGGGTTATGTTCGGAGCGGTGAGTCACATGCAGCACGCTGCCGTCCTGAATATTGCTGCGTGCGCCGATCTTTACCGCATTGACGTCGCCGCGAATGGCGACCAGCGGCCAGATGCTGACGTCATCCGCCAGATCGACGTCGCCGATGACGACGCTGGAAGGATCGATCAAGACGCGCTGACCGAGTTTGGGGGTGTATTGAAGATAAGAACGTACTGCATCGGACATGGTGCTTGCCTCACGTCGGGATCATATTTACCGGCAATACTAGACCCTGGCGATGGAATTACAACCAATCGCAGCGCCGGATCCTGCGGAAAATGGCCCTGATCGCACAAGATCCACTCGGAAGGGCTGAAAAGTGTGCAAACAGAAAGAAAAGATCAAAAAAGGGGTTGTGCAAAAAACTCGGATCCCTATAATGCGCCTCCATCGACACGGCGCAAGTGATTCACTTCACACAGCGGC
>NZ_JALBYS010000058.1:0-24600 GCF_022678525.1 Serratia sp. PGPR-27
GTGTTCACCGTCCCCTTTTGATAGCGCAACGTACCTTACCAATGCGCGCGTCGCTGTCACAGGCGGCCGCGGGGAGAGAACTGATGAGTGTGGAGATCAATCAGGCGGTCGCGCAGAGCGGCCGGCGCAAGTTCAAATCGCTGCGCTGGTGGATGCTGGCGCTGTTCTTGCTGGGCGTCACGGTCAACTACATCACCCGCAACTCGCTGGGCATTCTGGCGCCGGAGCTGAAAACCAGCCTGAACATGAGCACCGAGCAATATGCCTGGGTAGTGGCGTCGTTCCAGCTGGCCTACACGGTGTTCCAGCCGATCTGCGGCTGGCTGATCGACGTCATCGGCCTGAAGATGGGCTTTCTGATCTGCGCCGGCATTTGGGCGGTGGTATGCATGCTGCACGCCGGCGCCGGCAGCTGGCTGCAACTGGCCATTCTGCGCTTCTTCATGGGGGGCGCGGAGGCGGCGGCTACCCCGGCCAACGCCAAGGCGATCTCCGACTGGTTCCCGAAAAAGGAGCGGCCGATCGCCGCCGGCTGGGCGGGCGTCGGTTTCTCCATCGGCGCCATGCTGGCGCCGCCGATCATCGTCATCGCTCATGTCTCCTTCGGCTGGCAGGGGGCGTTCCTGTTCTCCGGCGGGCTGGCGCTGATCTGGGTCGTGCTGTGGTGGCTGTTCTACCACTCCCCGCAGCAGCACCCGAACCTCAGCCAGCAAGAGCTGGATCTGATCCGCGAAGACAACGAGCCGGTGTTGCCGAAGCTGCCGTTTTTCACTTCGCTGGCCAGCCTGTGCAAGAACAAGAAGTTTTACGGCATCGCCATCCCGGCCTTTCTCGCCGAGCCGGCCTGGGCGGTCTTCAGTTTCTGGGTGCCGCTGTACCTGGCCACCGAACGCGGCATGGATCTGAAACAGATCGCGATGTTCGCCTGGCTGCCGTTCCTGGCGGCGGATATCGGCAGCGTCGCCAGCGGCTATCTCACCACCCTGTACCGCAAATGGTTCGGCTGCAGCCGCGTCAACTCGGTGGTCGCCAGCTCGGTGACCGGCGCTTTCCTGATGGTGTCGCTGGCGTTCGTGGCGATCACCCAAGATCCCTATGTGGCGATCGCGCTGATCTCGATCGGCGGTTTCGGCCATCAGGTGATCTCCTGCATGCTCAGCGCCCTGGTGGTGGAATCGTTCGATAAAAACCAGATGGCGACGGTCAACGGCATGCGCGGCTCCAGCGCCTGGATCGCCAGCTTCCTGTTCACGCTGCTGATCGGCGCGGTATCCGACACCATCGGCTTCAACCCGCTGTTCATCGCGATGGGCTTCTTCGATCTGATCGGCGCTGTGTTCCTGATTGCCCTGATCGCCGAGCGCGGCGGTAAGAAAACCCCTTCACACAGCTAAGTGGAATATGTATGAAAACCTTGAAAAATTGGACATTGGCGGCGCAGCATGCCGACCATGTCGAGCTGCTGGTCGATGAACGCCATCGTTTCTGCCTGTACGTGCTGGAAGACGGCCTGTTCCGCGTGTTGATCAAACGTGAGGGCGAGCTGGCGCTGGATCGCACCTGGAGCATCGCGCCGCAGAACGATGTGCCCTGGGAGGGGCGCGATCGGCTCAGCGTCGCCGGTTTCAGCCTGCCGGGCTATCAGCTGCGCCAGGCGGGCGATCGGCTGGTGGTCAGCACGCCGCTGCTGCGCGTGACGGTGCATCAGCCGCTGTGGTTGGAATGGGAGCATTGCAATGCCGCCGGCGAGTGGCGGCCGCTGGCGGCGGATCGGCCGACCAGCGCCTACCTGCTCAATGCGCACGGCGACGGCGTGGCGCACTACCAGCGGCGTTTTGCCGATGAGCGCTATTACGGCCTGGGGGAGAAAGCCGGCGATCTGGAACGCACCGGCCGCCGCTTCGAGATGCGCAACCTGGACGCAATGGGGTACAACGCCGCCAGCACCGATCCGCTGTACAAGCACATTCCGTTCACCATCACCCGCGGGCCGGAGGCGAGCTTCGGCCTGTTCTACGACAACCTGAGCAGCTGCTGGCTGGATCTGGGCAACGAGATCGACAATTACCATGCGGCCTATCGCCGCTATCAGGCCGAAGCGGGCGATCTGGATTACTACCTGTTCCTCGGGCCGAAGGTTTTGGACGTCACCAAGGCCTTCGTGCGCCTGACCGGCCGCACCCACTTCGGGCCGAAGTGGAGCCTGGGCTACAGTGGCTCGACCATGCATTATACCGACGCGCCGGACGCCCAGCAGCAGCTGCAGCAGTTCATTGCGCTGTGCCGCCAGCACGCCATTCCCTGCGACTCCTTCCAGCTGTCGTCGGGCTACACCTCGATCAACCACAAACGCTACGTGTTCAACTGGAACTACGACAAGGTGCCGCAGCCCAAGCTGCTCAGCCAGGCGTTTCACGACGCCGGCCTCAGGCTGGCGGCCAACATCAAGCCGTGCCTGCTGCAGGATCATCCGCAGTATCAAGAGGTGGCGGCGCAGGGGCTGTTTATCCGCGATTCGCAAAGCGACGCGCCGGAACGCTCCAGCTTCTGGGACGATGAAGGATCGCACCTCGACTTCACCAACCCGGCGACGGTGCGCTGGTGGCAGCAGGGCGTCACGCAGCAGCTGCTGGAGATGGGCATCGATTCCACCTGGAACGACAACAACGAGTACGAAGTGTGGGATGGCGAAGCGCGCTGTCACGGCTTCGGGCGGCCGATCGCCATCAAGCACATCCGCCCGGTGATGCCGCTGCTGATGATGCGCGCCTCGATGGAGGCCCAGCAGCGCTTCGCGCCGCAGAAGCGGCCGTACCTGATCTCACGCTCCGGCTGCGCCGGCATGCAGCGCTATGTGCAGACCTGGAGCGGCGACAACCGCACCAGTTGGCAGACGCTGCGCTACAACATTCGCATGGGGCTGGGCATGAGCCTGTCCGGCTTGTATAACCTCGGTCACGACGTCGGCGGCTTCTCCGGCGACAAGCCGGACGCGGAGCTGCTGGTGCGCTGGGTGCAAAACGGCGTGATGCATCCGCGTTTCACCATTCACTCCTGGAACGACGACGCCACGGTCAATGAGCCCTGGATGTACCCGGCCGCTACCCCGGCGGTGCGCGAGGCGATCAACCTGCGTTACCGGCTGCTGCCGTATTTCTACACCCTGTTGTGGCAGGCCTGCGCCGACGACGAGCCGATGCTGCGCCCGACTTTTCTCGATCACGAACAGGATGCGCGCACCTTTGGCGAAAACGACGATTTTCTAATCGGCCGCGATCTGCTGGTGGCCAGCGTGGTGGAGCCGGGGCAACGTCGCCGTTCGGTATATCTGCCGGATAATGGCGAAGGCTGGTACTGCTTCTACAGCGGCCAGTGGTTCGGCGGCGGGCAGACGGTGACGCTGGCGGCGCCGTTGGAGCGTCTGCCGCTGCTGGTGCGCGCCGGGGCGGCGCTGCCGCTGTCGCAGCGGCTGGCGCATGTGGACGTGGCCGCCGACGATCGGCGCGAGCTGCGGCTGTTTCCGCTCAAGGGGTGCGGCGTGAGCAGCGGGCTGTTGTTTGAGGACGACGGCGAAAGCGACGGTTGGCGGCAGGGCGATGCGCTGTGGCTGCGCTGGGAAATGCGCTGCGACCATCAGCGCATCATGCTGGACATCGCGACGGAAGGGCGTTTTCGTCCGGCCTGGCGCACGCTGACGCTCAGCCTGCCGGAAGGCGAAACGCGCGCGCTGTGGGTGAACGGCGAACCGGGCGAGCGTTTTACGCTGGAGTAGGGCTTACTCGGCCGCGCGCTTCTTGCGCGGCTTTTTAGCGACGGTGATGGTTTTCACCTCGCTTTCCACCCAACCATCCTGCAGGCGGGTTTTCAGCAGTTCGCCGACCTGCGCCTGCTTGGTGGTTTTCAGCAGCTCGCCGCGCGGAGTTTGCGTCACGCTGTAGCCGCGTGCCAGCGTCGCCAGCGGGCTGACGGTCTCCAGCTGGCTGCAGGCCACGCCGAAGCGCTGGCGGTAGGCGTTGAGCTGCCGCTCCATCGCCTGCTGCAGACGGTATTCCTGCTGCTGCACGCGCTGTTGGTAGCGGTGAATGCGGCCCTGCGGCTGCACCTGCGCCAGCCGCTGCTGGGCGCGCTCGCTGCGGCGGGCGGCCAGGCGCAGCTGTTGCTGCATGCCGTCTTCCATCCGGCGCTGCAGCTTGAACAGCAGCGTCTGCTGACGCGCCAGGCGCAGATGCGGATGCTGCTGCTGTAAACGGTGGTGAATGCGGGTGAACTGCTGCTGGCGCTGCGCCAGGTAGTAATCCATCGCCATCTCCAGCCGCTGCTGCTGCGACTGCAGCTGGCGCAACAGCTCAAGCTGATTGCGGCTCACCAGTTCGGCGGCGGCGGATGGGGTCGGCGCGCGCAGGTCGGCAACGAAGTCGGCGATGGTGACGTCGGTTTCATGGCCGACGGCGCTGACGATCGGAATGCGGCTGGCGAAGATCGCTCGCGCCACGCGTTCGTCGTTGAAGCTCCACAGATCCTCCAGCGAACCGCCGCCGCGGCCGACGATCAGCACGTCGCATTCATCGCGGCGGTTGGCGGCCTCGATGGCGCGCACGATCTGCATCGGCGCTTCGGCGCCCTGCACCGAGGTGGGGTAGATGACGATCGGCAGCGACGGATCGCGCCGCTGCAACACCTGCAGAATATCGTGCAGCGCCGCGCCGCTGGCGGAGGTGATCACCCCGACGCGTTTGGCCGGCGCGGGCAGCGGCTGCTTGAACTGCTGATCGAACAGCCCTTCGGCGCTCAGGCGCTGTTTCAGCTGCTCGAACTGTTGCTGCAGCAGGCCGTCGCCGGCGGGCTGCATGCTCTCGGCGATCAGCTGGTAGTCGCCGCGCGGTTCATACAGCGTGATGCTGGCGCGCACCAGGACCTGTTGGCCGTTTTGCGGCCGGAAGGTGACGCGGCGGTTGCTGTTGCGGAACATCGCGCAGCGCACCTGGGCGCGATCGTCTTTCAGCGTGAAATACCAGTGGCCGGAGGCGGGCTGGGAGAGGTTGGAGATCTCGGCGGAGAGCCAAATCTGCCCCATTTCCCTTTCCAGCAGTTGGCGAACCGTCTGATTGAGGCGGCTTACGGTAAAAATGGAAGGCGAAACAGGTAGCGACATGTGACCCAGATCAAATTTCAAAACAATCACTTAATTGGTCGATACTACATGGCTGAAAAAGGTAATCAAGACTTTTTGTAAGAAAGTGCTGGAGGCAACCGATTCCGCTCTGTATAATGCCGCGGCAATATTTTATCTTTTTCACAGCCCACCCTGGTGAGATATTGCCCATGCTACGTATCGCTAAAGAAGCTCTGACGTTTGACGACGTCCTCCTGGTTCCAGCCCACTCCACGGTTCTGCCTAACACCGCAGAGCTCGGCACTCAACTGACCAAAACCATCCGCCTGAACATCCCTATGCTGTCCGCAGCCATGGATACCGTTACCGAATCCGGCCTGGCCATCGCGCTGGCGCAGGAAGGCGGCCTGGGCTTCATCCACAAAAACATGTCCATCGAGCGCCAGGCTGAAGAAGTCAGCCGCGTGAAGAAACATGAAAGCGGCGTAGTCACCGACCCGCAGACCGTTACTCCGGCCACCACGCTGCAGGAAGTGAAAGAGCTGACCGCGCGCAACGGCTTCGCCGGTTATCCGGTCGTTACCGAAGACAACGAGCTGGTCGGCATCATCACCGGCCGCGACGTGCGTTTCGTGACCGATCTGACCCAGCCGGTCACTGCGGTGATGACGCCGAAAGATCGCCTGGTCACCGTGAAAGAAGGTGAAGCGCGCGACGTGGTGCTGCAGAAGATGCACGAAAAGCGCGTAGAAAAAGCGCTGGTGGTGGACGACAGCTTCCACCTGCTGGGCATGATCACCGTTAAAGACTTCCAGAAAGCGGAACGTAAGCCGAACGCCTGTAAAGACGAGCACGGCCGTCTGCGCGTGGGCGCGGCGGTCGGCGCCGGCGCCGGCAACGAAGAGCGCGTCGACGCGTTGGTGGCGGCGGGCGTTGACGTGCTGCTGATCGACTCCTCGCACGGCCACTCCGAAGGCGTGTTGCAGCGCATCCGCGAAACCCGCGCCAAATACCCGGATCTGCAGATCGTCGGCGGCAACGTCGCGACCGCCGCGGGCGCCAAAGCGCTGGCTGAAGCCGGCGTGAGCGCGGTGAAAGTGGGTATCGGCCCTGGCTCCATCTGCACCACCCGCATCGTGACCGGCGTGGGCGTGCCGCAGATCACCGCCATCGCCGACGCGGTGGAAGCGCTGGAAGGCACCGGCATCCCGGTTATCGCCGACGGCGGCATCCGCTTCTCCGGCGATATCGCCAAAGCGATCGCCGCGGGCGCCTCTTGCGTGATGGTTGGCTCCATGCTGGCGGGCACCGAAGAATCTCCGGGCGAAATCGAGCTGTATCAGGGCCGTTCGTTCAAATCTTACCGCGGCATGGGCTCGTTGGGCGCGATGTCCAAAGGCTCTTCCGACCGTTACTTCCAGACCGATAACGCCGCGGACAAACTGGTGCCGGAAGGTATCGAAGGCCGCGTGGCCTATAAAGGCATGCTGAAAGCCATCGTGCACCAGCAGATGGGCGGCCTGCGCTCCTGCATGGGCCTGACCGGCTGCGCCACCATCGACGATCTGCGCACCAAGGCGGAGTTCGTGCGCATCAGCGGCGCCGGCATTCAGGAAAGCCACGTGCACGACGTGACCATCACCAAAGAGTCACCGAACTACCGCATGGGCTAATGCCTTAACCTCTCCTGAGTGAGAGGCCGGGGTGGGGCGCCAAGCCCCATCCCGAAACACACATTTTCGCTCTTTTTCTCTTGTTGCTGGAATTCGCCTCACATGACACAAAATATCCATAAGCATCGCATCCTCATACTGGACTTCGGTTCGCAATACACCCAACTGGTCGCCCGCCGCGTGCGCGAAATCGGCGTTTACTGCGAACTGTGGGCCTGGGACGTTAGCGAAGCGCAGATCCGCGAATTCAACCCAAGCGGCATCATCCTGTCCGGCGGCCCGGAAAGCACCACCGAAGCCGGCAGCCCGCGCGCCCCGGACTACGTGTTCAACGCCGGCGTGCCGGTGCTGGGCGTGTGCTACGGCATGCAGACCATGGCGATGCAGCTGGGCGGCCATGTGCAGGGCTCCAACGAACGCGAGTTCGGCTACGCGCAGGTGGAAATCGTCAACGAGAGCGCGCTGCTGCGCGACATCGAAGACGCCATCAGCCCGGCCGGCAAACCGCTGCTGGACGTGTGGATGAGCCACGGCGACAAAGTGACCGCGATCCCGTCCGACTTCGTGACCGTCGCCAGCACCGACACCTGCCCGTTCGCCATTATGGCCAACGAAGAAAAACGCTTCTACGGCGTGCAGTTCCACCCGGAAGTGACCCACACCCGTCAGGGCCAGCGCATGCTGGAGCGCTTCGTACTGGACATCTGCCAGTGTGAAGCCCTGTGGACGCCGGCCACCATTATTGAAGATGCAGTTGAGCGCATCCGCGAGCAGGTGGGTGAGGACCACGTGATCCTCGGCCTGTCCGGCGGCGTTGACTCCTCCGTCACCGCGATGCTGCTGCACCGCGCCATCGGCAAACGCCTGACCTGCGTGTTCGTCGACAACGGCCTGCTGCGCTTGAACGAAGCCAAGCAGGTGATGGAAATGTTCGGCGACCACTTCGGCCTGAACATCGTGCACGTCGAGGCGGAAAACCGCTTCCTGACCGCGCTGGCGGGCGTCGACGAGCCGGAAGCCAAGCGTAAAATCATCGGCCGCGTGTTCGTTGAAGTGTTCGACGAAGAAGCCTGCAAGCAAGAGCAGGTGAAATGGCTGGCGCAGGGCACCATCTACCCGGACGTGATCGAATCCGCCGCTTCCGCCACCGGCAAAGCGCACGTGATCAAATCGCACCACAACGTGGGCGGCCTGCCGAAAGAGATGAAGCTGGGCCTGGTCGAGCCGCTGAAAGAGCTGTTCAAAGACGAAGTGCGCAAAATTGGCCTGGAACTGGGCCTGCCGTACGACATGCTGTACCGTCACCCGTTCCCGGGCCCGGGTCTGGGCGTGCGCGTGCTGGGCGAAGTGAAGAAAGAGTACTGCGATCTGCTGCGCCGCGCCGACGCCATCTTCATCGAAGAGCTGCACAAAGCCGATCTGTACAACAAAGTCAGCCAGGCGTTCACCGTGTTCCTGCCGGTGCGTTCGGTCGGCGTGATGGGCGACGGCCGCAAATACGACTGGGTGGTCTCCCTGCGTGCGGTAGAAACCATCGACTTCATGACCGCGCACTGGGCGCATCTGCCGTATGACTTCCTCGGCCGCGTCTCCAACCGCATCATCAACGAAGTGGACGGCATCTCCCGCGTGGTGTACGACATCAGCGGCAAGCCGCCGGCGACGATTGAGTGGGAGTGATCCCGCGTCCGGCACAGACTGGCACCAAGAAGCATTAAAACACCCCTAAGCCCGCGTAATTGCGGGCTTTTTTCGTTCTTGGCGTAGCACTGTCTGGCAAATTTTCGCATCGCCAAGCACACCGTTTCTATGGCATGGTAGATGGTACGATTTGAACCTGATGCCATGTTCGGCACTCGATACCATGCCGCCTCTGATGGGGTGTTCATGGTATCGAATTTAGGTAACGCATTGTCCTTAAAGAAGTTTTTTGAGGATTTGTGGGGCTTTTTGAGCATGGTATTTTTGAGAGGAAACCCAACCCGACCATGCTGACTGATACCAAGCTGCGCAACCTCAAGCCAAAGGACAAGCTCTACAAAGTGAATGACCGTGACGGCCTCTACGTGGCCATCACCCCTGCGGGTTCGATTTCGTTCCGCTACAACTACTCGATCCACGGCAGGCAAGAGACCATCACCTTCGGCCGCTATGGTGTCGGAGGGATCACGCTAGCGGAAGCTCGCGAACGGCTGGGCGAAGCCAAGAAGATGATCGCCGCAGGGAAATCTCCAGCCAAGGAGAAAGCGCGGGACAAAGCCCGCGTCAAGGATGCTGAGACATTCGGCGCGTGGGCCGAGAAGTGGTTGCGCGGCTATCAAATGGCAGATTCCACCCGCGACATGCGCCGTGGAACATACGAGCGAGAGCTAAAGCCGAAATTCAGCAACAGGAAACTGATAGAAATTACCCACGAGGACTTGCGGGCGCTGACTGATGCCATCGTGGAACAAGGCAGGCCATCAACGGCCGTGCTTTGCCGCGAAATTATGATGCAGGTCTTCCGCTGGGCTATCGAACGCGGACAGAAGGTTGAGAACCCGGCCGATTTGGTGCGCCCGTCAACTATCGCCAAGTTTGAGCCGCGAGATCGAGCACTGACGCCCGAGGAAATTGGCTTGATGTACCAGTACATGGAGCGTATCGGCACCACACCTTCAATTCGAGCGGCTGCCAAGCTGCTGTTGCTAACGATGGTTCGCAAAAGCGAACTGACCAACGCAACGTGGAACGAAATCAATTTCACCGACGCGCTCTGGACAATCCCCAAGGAGCGGATGAAGCGCCGCAATCCCCATTTGGTGTTCCTGTCGAGGCAGGCGCTGGATATTTTCATCGCGCTGAAGACCTTCGCCGGCGGTTCGGAATACATTCTGCCATCACGTTATGACTCAGACTTGCCGATGAGCAGCGCAACGCTCAATCAGGTGCTTACCCTTACCTATCGGCTGGCCCAGAAGGAAGGGCAGTCACTTGGCAAGTTTGGACCGCACGACTTGCGGCGCACAGCCAGCACGCTGTTGCATGAGGCGGGCTATAACACCGACTGGATCGAGAAGTGCCTTGCGCACGAACAGAAGGGCGTTCGTGCCATCTACAACAAGGCCGAGTACCGCGATCAGCGCCGGGCGATGCTCCAAGATTGGGCCGACATGATCGACGAGTGGACAATCAGGAAGACCCGCCTCAAGGACTGATTCGGAGCCTAGAGACCTGCATTCTGTAGCGAAATGCCCACTTCGGTGGGCTTTTTTTTGTCCGAAAAACGATGAATTTCCGGACGCGATAAATTGGGTTTAAGTGCCTATTGCAAACCTAATTAAAACAGCGGTTTGCGTTATCAAGATTGTCCGTCAAACGTTGAATTTACGGACACTAAGTGATTGATTTAATTGAAAAAATATGATCGTATATGCTGGAATTTTCCGGAATTGTGTAGCAATAATTAAACCTCGGATGATGACAAAACGAGGTATTCGGTGTGGAAAAAGAATTAAGGAGAGCAAGTAAAGTTCTCATTAGCAAAAAGCAGCTGCTGGAGATGATTCCGCTGTGCGAGCGCACGATCTACAACTTTGAAAAGCAGGGGAAATTTCCTCAGCGCATTGCGCTCAGTAGCCGCAAGGTCGTGTGGGATTTGGCGGAGGTCGAGGCATGGATTGATGCGTGCAAACATTCCAGCCCGGCCCCTCGTCCCGGAATGGGGGCCTGAATTGTGGCGGCCAACTTGCAGGCGACATTTACGAGTAGACCGCTTGTACTGGGCTTAATACAGCTCCGGTTGGGCCGTGCATGAGTAGCCGAAACAGCGGTCTTAAGCCCATAGGCGCGGTAATAGGCGACTCTGGCGGGCTACTGGAACGCCTTGAAAATATCGGGAAGCGGAACAGTGACCGAACTCCGGCTGCTGAACGCGGTAGACCGTCTAACGTCTCGACCGTGCATGAACAGATGGAAAGGGCAAAAGAGCGGGACAAAGCGTTGTCACTTGTCCGCAAGCCTCCACAAGGCGACGCTCAGCCAGATTTTTTTGCGCCCAGCCTTTATGACGTGGGCGGCCGCGACAATCGCAGCGTCATGGATGTGGCCGTGTTCCGTTTATCCAAGAAGGACAAGCGAGCCGGAGAACTGATCCGCTACGACCTGCCGGATGGATACGTGGAAGTGTCCGCAGGAGCGCACGGAATGGCCTCCATTTGGGACTACGACATTGTGCTGATGATGGTGTCTCACTTGACCGAAGCTATGAACCGCTATCGAGAAGGAAAGGGTGGCAAGCCGGGGAGAGTGTTTCGGCTGCATGTTAGCGACATCCTCAGATTTGCCCGACGTGGTAACGGTAGTAGTCAGGTTAAGGGAGTGGAAGCCGCGCTAGATCGGTTGCGGGGTACTACCATCAAGACAGTGCGCGAAAGCGGCAAGTTTCGGACAACCGAAGCCGAGGGGCTGATCGCGCGCTATCGTGTTCTGTCACGCACGGACACCAAGAAGATAAGTTCTGTCGAGATTGAAGCCCCGGAGTGGATTTATCGAGAAGTCACCGAGGGCAAGCGGCCGGAGGTACTTACAGTACACCGGGACTACTTTCTGATCGAGCCGGGCATAGGACGCTTTATCTACCGACTGGCTCGCCGTGCCGCAGGCAGGGATAGCGCTAAATGGGCTTTCAAGACCCTTTACGAACGCAGTGGAAGCGGTGGCTCGTTCAAAAAATTCTGTTTCTTCCTTCGCGGGATCATCAAAGCCGATGACCTGCCTGAATATGCCTTGTGCGAAGAAGCGGGGAAGGATGGCCCTCTACTGGTCATGAGGCACCGCAATTCCTCGTCGGAACCGCTGGGCGGTTCCTAATAGACGGTGAGTGAGATCGCAAAAGAGCCCCGTTGCGGGCTTTTTTCATTTTGATTGACGGACAGTTGGCGGACAAAGTGGGAACAACCCGCCACGCTGTGGATAGAGTGTCTATTAGGAACCTGAAACCGTCTATTAGGAACCGTTTCGCCGTCTATTGGGAACCGGTATCCGTCTATTAGGAACCGGCATCGCGCGTAATCCATTGAATTAAAAGATTAAATTTCCTTCTTTTTACGCTAAATCTTTTAAAACTATATATAAAACTGTTTAAAACCCTTTTGCCTGTGCATAAGTCGATGGCCCCCATCCGTTAGTTCGGAACTCCTATTCGTGCGAAATCGCGCCACGATCCAAAAGCGTGGCCCCTTGCGGGGTTCCCACCGCTTCGCGGCAGCTCCCCTCCCTCATGAAAGGCGTTCGCTCCGCCCCAAGGCGCTGGCCGAGCTTGCTGCCGTGGGTTGGAGGCTGGACGAGTACGCTAAGGGCAAAGGAGAAACGGGCGACCCAAGGCATCCGACCGTAACGCCGCTCCCCCCCTGTTTAACGGCACCCCACCCCCTGTTTAACGGCACCCGGCCGGTTTCTGAAAACCCAGCAACGGCGGGCGTTTGCGGGCCGTTCGCAAATTCCATCTAAGATTCTCTAAGAATCCCCAGCATGCGCGCTAAGTGCCGCGCCTTGATGGCGCAGCTCCTAGCTTGCTGCTCTTGGTCGGCCTACGGCCGTTGGGCACCAAAAAAGGTAGGGCGGGCCTGCCGTCGCCGACGCGGCTAGTTCCGTGGATTACCCACCGGTCGCAGCACCTGGTCGAGCCGTTGAAACCAGCAAAAAGACGCTCAGGCACCAAAAAGGGAAGGGCAGGGCCAAAATCGACATAAGGCCTCTTACGGCCTGCGAAAGCGTCCAAAATCCCTCCTGTATGGGCCGTGGCGGCGTTTTTTCAGTGTCGGAATGTTGTTGTGACTGTCATGTGTGAAAACTTCTCACAGAGCGATACAGGCCGTTATTGCGGTGTGTAATAGACGGAGATGCTGCGGCAGGAAAACAAAACCCCGCACTCAGGCGGGGTTGTGGGTGATGGAACTGGCTGTGCGCGTCAGCGATTGATGACCCTGCGTCGCTGCCGTTCTTCCTCTTCCATCTGAAGGATGGCCATTCTCACACGCTCTACCAATACCACCTGATTCTTGCTGCCGAAAAGTGGCATGCGATTAAGCATACCCATGCGGCCGTAGAAATGCGCAGCGGCAGGCAGAGCCAATCGGTTCACCCGATGCTGTAGTGCCGTGTACTGCTTATCCAGTGCATCGAGCTGCGGGCCAAAGCCTTTGCGTCGGAGCCATTGGCCAAGCGCCCACATACCAATACCGAGAACAAAAAAGCCGCCGAGCATCATCAGGCCAAAAAATACATCGTTCATCATGATTACGCCTCCGATTGAGAGTTAACGCCAGAATCCATGCCGGGCACATTGAGCGCGCCGACATTTCCGGTCCTAGCTGTGTCCGATGTCGGACGAATAATGTTGGATTCCGCTTGTGTAGTCGGCTCTGCGCCGTCGTCAGGTGTTGGACTGTCGCCGCCGGGGACGGGAGGGGGAGACCCGGTGCCCCCGAGCGAAAGCCCGTGGGAGCTTTCCATACCGGGTACGCTGATAGCGCCCAGCACGCCAAGCGCCCGTGTGGCCACCTCGGCGCCCTGCGCAACAACCTTGCCGTTGCCGCCGGTCCCTTCTTTTGGTGTCATCTGCCGTTGCTGAGCGACGGCCTGCTGATCCGTATCGTCGTCACCGCCCTTGGCCGCTCTTCCGGCCTGTTTGGCGGCTTGTTTCAAGCCGCTGCCTGCTTCTTGGCTAGCTGGCGAAGCGGCCGCCGACACTGGATTCGCCGATCCTGACGCGGCACCACCCCCGACGCGAGAACCTGCGGCCTTTGCGGCCGCACCGCTGCCCCATCCTGTGCTTGCGCCAATTCCAGCGCTGCTGACGCCCGTCGCACCACCGATGCCCCCTGCGGTACTGCCGCCTGCCATGCTGGCGTTCAGTGCGGAGGCCAGTCCACCACCCGCGGCACTGGCAGCGCCTCCGCCAGTTCCTGCGGCCCCTAGTGCTCCTGCGGCCGGGGCTGCTGCCCCTGCTGTTGCAACAGTAGCGACTGCGGCCGCCGCACCGGCTGCACCGGCTGCGGCCATGTCCCCAATTGCAGAGCCGCCGCCCATCGACGTGCCGCTAATCATGCCGCCGATCAGTTCAGGGATGGTTTTGGTCAGGTAGGCGCACACCAAAGACAGGCCGACCAAGGTCATCAACGACGCTTCGTCGTTGGTGTAGGCTGCCGACCATTCTGCGGAAACCTGCATGATCAGACCCACAATCAGAGTCAGGACAAACAGCTTGGCACCTACCGCAACGGCATAGCGAATGGGAGCCAGTGCATATTCGCGTGTCCATTGAGAGCCACCGAAACCCATAAACAGGACGGCGGCATTGATGATGACGTAGGCCTCTACCAGCGTCACGAACACCAGAGCCGCTATAAACGTAAAACACATCAGGACGATCAATGCAGATACGGCCACCACAACCGATGTGATTGGGCTGAACATCGAAACACCGGCCGTCAGCACCTGCCGTGAAAAGTCCACAGCAGTTGAGAACATATCCCCCGGCATCAGCTCCGCACTACCCAACCCTGCCGCGTGCGCCCCGGCCTGCCGGAAGCTGTTGACGATGGCCCCGCCCCACTCGGTCGCGTGATCGAGCATCGCATAGAAGAACCCTATCACGAGGATGAATTTCACCAGTTCATGGAGGATGTCGCCCAGTTCAGCCCCGCGCATGACCAAAGGAGCAAAAGTCCAAACTAACTGGATGACGGCAAGGCATCCCAAGAGCCACAAGGCGTAATCATGCAGGCGCGGTGCCCATTGGTTTGAAGCGTTCTGAATCAGCCGCAGAAGGCTGTTCATAGACGTGTTGCTCTGCGCCAAATCGACCCCGGCAGCCATCGCACTAGTTGCGGATAGCAAGAGCACCGCGCCGACAAGTGCGTAAACGGTTGAACGTCGCATAGTCAGAACCCCTCAGACGGGCCGCGAGTGTTTGGGCGGCTGCGGAATTGGTCATCCTGATGGCCATTGCCGACCGCTGCGCATTCCGGCGCGGCGGCGTTCGTGACGACCACGGCCGTCAGTGCCGACCCACCAAGGGCCGAGACGAGACAGAGGGCGGCAATCAGCGCCTTAGAAATCATCATGGTTAGAACCCCTCAGACGGGCCGCGTGTATTTTCACGGCTGCGGAATTGCTGTTCGGAGGCATCGCTAACGGACTGTCGTTCGTTTTGCTGCGCCATGTAGTTGCCTTGCAGGGTGATCTGTGTGGCCACCAGATCGCGCAGCTTCTGGAGCTGCTGCACGTTCTGCGCCGCAATCTCGTTCCCTGCTTGAATGGCCTGCTGGCGACCAACGGCCGACTGTGAACGGCTTACCAACTGGTCCAGCATCGCGTTCTCATCCTCGAATGTGCTGGTATTCACGCCAGCGGCCTGCATGGCCGTGCGGGCGTTATCGAAGCCGGATTGTGCCCAGTCCCGATAGCGCTGCGGCATGTTGTTTTGCCCTTGGCCAATCGAGTTCAGATAGCTGTCATAGCCCTTGAACTGCTGGCGAAACTGTTCGTCCAGATTGCTGATGTTGCGGCCGAGCGACTGCGCCGAGTTGTAGACGCTGGCCACGCGCTGGAGGTCGCCAGTGATGGTGTTGAACATGCGGCTGGGCAGTGACATGCCCTGCTTAATCATGTTGTCGTACTGCTGGATCTGCGTCTGCAACTGCTGCGCGGTGTTCAGTTGCGTATTCACCGCTTCGGCGTATTCGTACATCTGCTGATAGAACGTAGAGCAGTTCGAGCAGTAGATGGCATAGGCCGGAGCCGGTGCCATGTAGAGACTTACACCAAGGCCTGCGCTCGCCATTGCTAGAGCGAGCGCCGCGCCTCGACCGAATTTTCGGGCGGCATAAGCCGACGCTTTTTGCGATTCCATTTCCATACCGAATACCTCATTCTGTCATCGTCCGAGGTTTGATTATTGACCGATATGGAGCGGTTTTAAATATGCGGATAATCTTGTATCCGCATAGAATTCAATGATTTATGTCCGTAAACTGTCCGTCAATCTTCACGAGATTGTTTCTCAACGCTATGATTTTGATCGCGTTTTTCTTGACGCGTGAAAGGGGCTCGGCTGTCCGGTTTGATACGTTTTGCGGACAAAAAAAGCCCACCGAAGTGAGCTTTTGATAAGGCGGTGCGCGGCGTCAGTGGGCAGCGTAATAGGGATTCTGTGCGCGATAAAGGTCACGCTCCGGTTCAGGGATGTGTAGCGTTTCAAGGTGCCAATCTTCAAGTGAAGAAGCCAGCTCGGCCGCTATGCGCTGGGCTTCCATAACGCTCTTGCTAGGCCGTCCACTGGCTCGACCGAGGCAGGCTTGCAGTTCGTTGAGTTGATTGGCCAATGCGCTGATGCGGTGAGCTGTCTTCATGATCAATTCCCCTTGCTAATCCTTTCCACGATTTTGTCGAATTCTTCTCGGACTTGATCGTCCGTAAGCTCAAGATTAACCAATCCTGACTTTATTGCAATTCTTCCGATTCTTTCGGCTGCCTCATTGTCGAGTTTTGCCAATCTGGCTTTCGCCATTTCAAGCTCCGAAAGGGCATCAGAACGGCGCTCTGCGAGGGTTTTTCGTGCCATGATTACTCCGTTGTTTCTTGATGATCGAGTTTCGAAAAAAGCGCGTAAACGGAGGCTATGTTCTCACCCGGGTCGAGCAATTTACAAGACTTAGATTTGGCTGGCCTAGCTGATGGCCTCTCAAAGCCCCCTCCTTTTGGTGTCAGTACGTCCTTGATGCTCATGAACTCAGTCGGAAACGCGTTTTTATGCGAATGTATGCGATTCTATGCGATTAGAAGAATTGATTAATGCGATGCTACGCGAGTGTATGCGAATTAGCGCGAATGTACGCGATTACGCCATATTTTACTGGCGATTCTGCTCCAGTCGCATAGAATCGCAGAGAGGTAGCAGGCAGGATGTGTGTTGTACCGGTACGGGCAAGCCCGCACCAGTCCAACACCGCCCCTTACTCACCTGCGGTTCGACGGCATCCTGCTCTGCGAGGCTGACGGTCGCTGCCGCGACAAAGGAGCCACGGGCACCAAAAAGGAGGCGCAAGCCGGGCAAGACAACGACACCAATCCGCGCCATCGGGCGCGATGGAAAAGGGGCACTGATGAGTGACGAAGAACAGAAACCGAAAGGGAAGGGCCGAGGAACCCGACCCCGAGGCCAACGAATAGAGGTATGGGTGAACAACGACGAAAAGGCCGAGCTGGCCGACCGGGCTGCTCAGTCCGGTTTGTCGTTGTCCGCCTACATGAAAGCGGCCGGACTGAACGCGCCTATCCGGGCAAGGGCTGACCTGTCAGCCGTGGCCGATCTTGTGCGAGTGAATGGCGACCTTGGCCGGGTGGCCGGGTTGTTGAAATTGTGGCTTGCGGAGAAGCGTGGGCAGAGTGCCCGGTCTATGGACATTGAGAAGGTAATGATCGAATTTAGAGCCTTGCAGGCTTCTATCAGAGAGAAAATGAGCGCTATAGTTGTGTCTCGGAAATGAGCTGATCATAGGAGATAGGTTGCTAATTCTATCTGTCACTTTTATCTGTTAGAGCACAACTGAAGGCAAAGAGGCGAGCGTTTTTCATAAAGTGAGTGTTTATATGGGGGGGAGTGTGAGTAATTATTTTAACGACAGTCCAATTGAGAGGCGAGAAGAAGATCTATACGGTGTGACCTCTTTTTCAGAGGCTCTCGCAAAAAGTATATTAAATATTAAGGATCCGATTGGAACAACAATTGCTTTAAATGGAGCATGGGGGTCAGGCAAAAGCAGTACAGTTAATCTTATTAGAGCGGAGCTTTCGGAAGCAAAAGATTCCCATTTGATTGTCACTGAGTTTAAATGTTGGTGGTATAGAGGAGAAGAGGCCCTGGCGCTCGCCTTTCTTCAACAATTAAACTCTGTTTTGGGTGAACAATTTGGTGACAAAACTCGTAAATTAGTTCGAAAATTGGGTCGCGGCATTCTCCAAGCCGGTCCTGTTATAGGCCCCGCAATTGCATTAACTCCGGTAGGTTGGTTGTCTGGGTTAGTCGGCGGCTTGTTTGATGTAGCGAAGCGGTTGTTTCCAGATGAAGAGCCCCTAGAGACAGTGTTTCGAGAGCTGTCAAAAGTACTTGAGGCAGAGAATCGACGATTCCTCGTCATAATTGATGACATGGATCGTCTATCTTCGGAGGAGGCACTTGCTATATTTCGTCTTATTAAGTCAGTAGGACGATTGCCGAATGTGATGTATCTTGTTGTTTTTGACAGGCAACTAGCAGATAAAGCGATTAACGAAAAATATCCGTCAGAAGGGCCGCATTTTTTAGAAAAGATAATACAGGCCGGTTTTGAGCTACCAATGCCAGTGTCGACTGACTTAAACAATGCGGTACTCGCTTCCATTGATGAGATTTGCGGAACTCCCAGCGAAGATCAGCTAGTGCGCTTCATGAATGTATTCTATGATGTCGTTGCTCCATACATAACTTCGCCTCGCCACGTTAGCCGATTTCAGAATGCAATTAGCGTAACTTGGCCAGCAATTGCTGGAGAGGTAAATTTAGCTGATTTCGTTGCTTTAGAAATTATAAGACTTTATGAGCCGACGCTATTTTCTGCGATAAAGGGAAATAAAAGCCTCGTATGCGGAACCAAAACAGAAAATAATAACAATAATGATGATCGATTTTCGATCTTCTTAAATGGGATAGAGGAGGGGCGCCAAGACGTCGCAAAGACCGCCCTCCAGCGACTTTTTCCTCGACTGGAGAGTATAGGATATGGAGGTGAATGGATAAGTGAGTGGAGTTCAGAAAGACGTGTTTGTGTTGAAGCTCATTTCGATACTTACTTTAGATTAAATCTCAGTGATGAGGTGTTGTCTGGCAAAGCGATTGATGAATTAATAGAGAAAGCAGGTGATTCTGATTACATTAAAAAAGTATTCATGGATGCTGCGAATGCAAGGCGCAGAACTGGGCAATCAATGGTGCCAGTTTATTTCGATGAGCTTACAACTCATGGAAAGCGGGTAGATAAAGATAAAGTGAGGCCACTTTTAAGTGCGCTTTTTGAAATTCATGATGCGATTGATCTTAAGATTGATGCTGATAGTGGATTCATGGCGATGGCGAATACAACTCTTCGCTATCACTGGTTAATCAGAAAATTAACTCGAAATAAATTTAGTATTGAAGAACGTACGGATATGTACTTAAAGGCGACGGAGGCCGCGTCGCTCGGTTGGCTTATCAATTTTGTATCTTCTGCTCGTGGGGACTATCAGGTGCGAGAAGATAGACAGCCTACAGCGGAAGAAGATTGTCTTGTATCTGAAAACGTATTGCCTGAACTTACAAAACGGGCACTAAATGCGATCCGAACATCTAGTGCTGATGGCTCTCTTTTGGTCCATAAGGACCTACTATATATATTATATCGTTGGATTGATTTTATGGGCGGTGATCCAACGGAAGCTCGTGCGTGGACTGATTCCCTTTTGGACGATCGAAAGGCTCTCCTAATACTCGTAAAAGTCATGACAGGGGCATCGTGGTCTATGGGGATGGGAGGTTTTGGCTCGCTTGGAGATCGAGTGTCAAAACGGACAGTTAGAGCGCAAATTTCCGATGACTCTCCTGTGATTGATGCAAGGAAGTTCCGTGCAGCCATTGAGAAAATTGCGAACGATAAAAACTCATCAGATGATGAAATTGCGTCCATCCAGACTCTCCTGTCCGCATGGGATCATCGCGCTAGGGGAGAAGATTGAACTGAAAAGTCGACCGCGCGATGAGGTTTTGGTGGGGCACCCGATCATAGGAATTAATCGCCATAGTCTTCTAGAGCCGGCGCGCGGTTGAGTCAGCTATTCTTGCGGAGATTTCTAATATGAAGTGGTGATTTGACGGCGTGAAGCTTACAATTGATACTATAGGCTTATTTTTTAATTGCGTTGTCAACCGATAAGTGAGGGGATTCTTCTAATTGGCCATTTTCCATTTTCCTTTACTTTTTTGGGTGCCATCCACATCTGATGACGTTTCTAGAGCTCATTTCAAATTGACTGGCCGAAAATGGGATGTGTCGATTTTTGATTTGTATTCTCTTGCAGCGGAAGGCCATCAGATGCGAATGCCAGTCGAATTAATGCAGGTCTTTTTGCCGCGCGTTAATCTTGAAATTGCCGTTGAAGCTGAGGAGCACTCCGCCGCATGCCGTCAGTTAGATATTCTGCGTGCAATGCTATATAGCAGGGGATTAGCTCCGACGCTTGCGCCGTTCGCAACCAATTATTCCTTGAATGCATATGCTGGTATCAACGGGCGCTCCTCTGATCTGACAAAAGATAAATTGCACAAAGGGTTGCAGACTGGCATTAATCTCAAAGATGCGAAAGTTGAGGGGTGGCCGTATGAACTTTCACTGATGTGTTTGCGTGGCGACCCCGAACAATTATCGAATACAGTGCGTGAGGATGTTTTTTTGTCAGCCGTTCAAGATTCGTTACTTTGGCGCAATTTAGAAGATAAAAATCCGCCGGCTAAAGTTATACGAGCTGCGTTGGCCAAAGCGCCTCTAATGCCTGATATATCCTCATCAATATTGCACATGTGGCAAGCGTTAGAAAACATCATACGAATTCAGTCAGAGATTACGTATCGCACGTCGTTATTACTGGCTGAGTTGTGCGCACCAATTCAGCCCCGTTCGTTAACCTACGACACGGCAAAAAAGAGTTACGGAGACCGCAGTAAGATCGCACACGGTTCAAGTTCATCTGTGGATATTTTTCAATGGATGCGGGCTTGGGGGCTATTGCAAAAGACATGTCAGGCAATTTTGCTACGGGGCGGAATCCCGTCTGCAGATGAACTGACTAGAGAGCTTTTGGCACACTAGCGCTTTGTATAACTTCAACGAGGAGGACGGCACCAATGAAGGGCAGATCGCATGATGCGGCGATGGCCGAGCACTTCCGCGCTGATCCTACCTATGCAGCGGAGCTGCTGGCCGAAGTCCGCCGCGACGGCAATCCGGCCGAGTTGGCCATTCTGTTGCGGCAGATGGCCAAGGCCTCGGCAGGTGATGAAAGGTCGGATGACACCGATACAAAGCGCGCTCTACCTCTCTGATTTGAGCATGGTATTTTTCATGGTTCGGCAAATAGGTATGGTATCAATATGCTGATTTATATGGTTGTTTTCAGGTAATTTACAATTGAGTGGGAGTGATTTCGCGTCTGGCACGGTCAGGTATCATATAGCAGAAAAATGCTTATAAACCCGCGATATTGCGGGTTTTTTTTAGAGTGGTATTGTCTGGTACAGCTTGGCAGCCTCAAGCAAAATTTTTCATGGCATCAAACTTGGTATCATGGGCTTGTCTATATTGACCAAATTTTTGATCGTGCTTCTGTACATTGGAGGCCACACTGTTTGCGTCACGGTTCCGAAGAGAAAGTGATAAGCCTGAGAGCGTTGTGTGACGGAACTGTGGGATGCGTAGATCATTTTCACGTATGAATGATCCGCTTAGTTGGAAGGATGGAAGGATGGAAGGAAGGTCCCGATAATATCTGATGGAGTGATGATTTTTGTTTTAATATATGCGATTTAATGTAGTTTAATACGATGAAATGCGAATAAACGCGATTTTGTGCGATTCATGGTTTTAATGGCCAATGTTCGCAAATAATCACGTTCAAATACCGGCAAGCTGGATTGAACAGTGGTCACTATAGTATCTGGAACGGGGCTTCATGTACTGGCAAAGCTATGCAGTCACAATATTGGCTACCATGTACGAAGAATGCGTAAACGCTAAATAATTAGGTAGGGGATGTAAATGCAGCTTGATTCGATAAAGGTAGAAAAATTCAAACGTATTGATGCTATAGATTTGAAACTTGCTGACTTAAATATACTTGTTGGATCGAATGGCAGTGGGAAATCGTCTATCCTTCAGGCATTGCATTTGGCCTCCTGCCTCATGCGTCAGGCTGAGCGCATACGAGCAGGGGCGACTGTCATGGTACGCGTGAGCGACCTCGACTATCTTCCGTCCGATGAGTATTGGCGGCTTGGTCATGGTGCAGATTGGGGTAATAGGGCGAATAGCCCTTCCTCTAAAGTTTCTTTCAATTTTCGCCGTGATGACGGAGATAATGTCACCGCCAAGCTTGAAATGCGCTCGGCGCGAAACGCTGGTATCTCAGTACAGGGAGAGCTTCCGGACATAGTCAGACCTCAATTTCGTGGCGCAGAGGTATTTTTTAGTGGTTTCATTCCGGGAATATCAGGTATTCCAAATGTGGAGCAAAAAAATTCGAAACGAGTCGTACTGAAAGCCTGCTCCTTCGGGGATTCAAATGTTTATCTTCGAAATGCCCTCCACCTACTCTCTCTAGAGGACATAAATCAAATCGAAATGTGGTTGGAGCCGCTTTTAGGACAGTTAAAACTGACTGTTAAGTTTGACGAGGCGTCTGACTTCGACATTAACGCCGAGGCACAGATAGATGAAAAGAGGGTGCCACTGGAATTGCTCGGCACTGGATATCTGCAGCTTATACAAATCTTTTGCTACATCTTGCTGTTTAAGCCAAAAATCCTTTTGATCGACGAACCAGACATCCATCTTCACCCAAGCGTACAGGAGAAGCTTGCGCAGCAGTTGCTGGATATTGCTCGCTTGCAGGGCATCAAAATTGTGATGACAACGCATTCACCCTTCATCGTTCGCGGCGCTCCTGCAGACACTAACGTCGTCTGGCTGGCAAATGGTGAGAAAAAGTCTGATGATCGAACAGAAGTTGAGTTGGCCCTTGGATGGGGCGCTTTTGGAAAAAAAGTTATCGTGGTTAGCGAAGATGCCAAGAACGACTTGCTGAAAAAGCTTATTCATCAATGGCCGGAAATCGAGCGGGCTGTCACTGTGCTACCTGGCAGGGGTTATAAACATCTTTTGACTAAAGATGAGGCTATGGAACTCCGGAAGTCTCTCGGTGATAAGTTCAAGTTGCTGGTACATCGGGATCGAGATTCGTTAACGGATGATGAGGTCGTGGAGCTTAGGAACGCATACAATAGCGACGGAATTCGGCTATGGCTGACCGATCAATCTGACCTGGAGGCAGAATTTTGCGACCCTGGGTTTTTGTCCGCTTTGACCGGAGAACCTATACACACATGCGAGGGCTGGCTGGCGGAGATTACGATCCAGAACCAGGTGCCAATAAGGGAGCAGTTTGCTAGGCAACGTGCGGCGCACAACGATGAATTACATAAGGCAGGGGGTAGTCCCACCAACGATGAGGTGTGGGCGGCGTTTCAAGGCCGTTCGCTAAAAGGTGCCAAAGGAAAATTCATTTTTAATCAGTTGAAAAATAAAGTACCAGCAAATGCGTTCTCTGAGTCCACTGTTGAGGCACTCGCTGACTACCCTCAGCGCGCTGCGAGTCTAAAGGCCAACCTTGAGGATCTACTCGCTTAGCGACAGCTCTCTGACCTGTTAACCGCGTCCCAGGGGAATGACATTTGGGTATCAGTAGAGCATATTTTCGACCTTTAACTGTGTCATGGCATCTTGCATGGTATTAATTTGTTAACAGCTATGCAATACGTTGATTTTTAATGATCTTGTCTTCAAAAAATAAGAGTGAGTGTGATTTACCCCCTCACAGCCTATTCACAAATAAGCCGAAGTAACTAAAACCCTCTGTTTTTACAGAGGGGTTTTTCTTTATATGGCCATGTCTTTTCTGTCTGTTGTCAGCCATGAGGTAAATCATGGGTAAAACAGAACATTGCTTGTGGTCTAAATGTCTAAATATAGAATATATTCAGACCTTAATATGATTGGTAGCGCCTGGGGGCACGATGAAAGTAGAGACCATCAGCTACGTTAAAAAAAACGCGGCCACGCTCGATCTCTCTGAGCCTATCCTGGTCACGCAAAATGGGGTTCCCGCCTACGTGATAGAATCCTATGAGCAGCAGCAGGAACGAGAGAACGCCATTGCTCTGCTTAAATTGCTGACGCTGTCAGAGAAAGATAAAGCGGAAGGGCGTGTGTTCTCGAAGGAACCGCTGTTGGATGGGCTTTAAGCATTACAGTGCGCAACATTAAGGGATTGCAATGGAACCGCCGGTGACATTTGAGTATACGCTTACGGTAAAGCACGGCATTGACTCCATTGTCACACCGGCAGGATATCCAGCAGCTGCTGTTTAAGCGTTTAATCATGGCCTGATAGCCCTCAATATGCGCTAGCCCGCCCCCCACTGCGTCAGCAGCGCATGCAGCCTGGCCGGCTCCAGCGGCTTGCGCAGCACCAGATAGCCTTCCTGCTCGGCCTCCTGCAGGATCGGTGAATTGAACTCGCCGCTGACCATCGCACCGCTTACGTCCGGCAGGCGTTCGAACAGCGCCTGCAGGATGTCGAAGCCGCTCTCGCCGGAACGCAGGCGCTGGTCGCACAGCACGGCGAACGGCGTGAAGCCGCCGTCGACAATGGCGAAGGCTTCCTCGGCGGAGGCCGCGCAGCGCACGGTGATGCCCCAGGTACTCATCAGGCTCTCCCAGGCGGAGGTCACCAAGGGATCGTCGTCCACCACCAGGCAGGCGCCGCGCAGCGGTGCATAGCGGGTAGGCGTGGCGGTGTTGTCGTAGGCGGCGGCGGTTTCCGGCGCTTTATCTTCGCCGATGTATTGCGTGAAGCGCATCCAGAAGCGTGAGCCTTTGCCTTCGACGGAGTGCATGCCGTATTTCACCTTCATCAGCTTGGCGC
>NZ_JALBYS010000059.1:0-24277 GCF_022678525.1 Serratia sp. PGPR-27
GGACACGGGGATTTTCAATCCCCTGCTCTACCGACTGAGCTATCCGGGCAACGGGGCGCATTAAACCGTATTGGCCGGATGGCGTCAATCGCTTTCTGTCACAAAGCCGATCGGTTGCTCTATTTTCAGGCAGCAAGCCCGGAGGGGCGGGGGACGGGGGGATATCCGCATTCAATAAATATGCATATAAAACGTGTATTTATACCATCTTAAAACGCGCGATTTTTGTTTTTTCAATTAAATAACAATGAATTATGCTTTAATCAATGGGCGTTCAATCAAGGCGATTCTCGCTTGAACCCTGCAACGAATCATGCAATCATTGCGCAAATTTTAGCACTCTCCGTTCCCTGACGGTGTTTCCGCTTCTTATAAGCCAGAGGGTTATTGGCATGACTGGTTTTGTTGCTCAAGCGCTGTTGCGCACCAGACATCTGACGCCGCCACCGTTCCGCCGTTGTTTCCTCCGCACGTCATCCGCCCGAATACGCCTGCCGGCCATGCGGTAAGGCCGCCTGACGCTCGCTGTTAGGCATGCGTAAAGCCAGCGCTGCGGCCCTGATTTTACTGATGCCTGTCGGACGCTGCCAAGACCAGTTCCCCCGATAGCCGCCTGATGATCCCCGATCATGAGCCGGTCACGCACGCCGCTTATGCTGCCGTGCCCGGGTATCGCTTTTACCGGGATAACCGCGTTATCTCATTACCGTGCCGGTGGCACACCCTCATCCTTCACCGTTTGAGAGTCAGCATGATGAAAGAATTGAAAATCGCGACCAGCGCCAGCCTGGTCGCCACCATTGAGACGCTGCGCCAGATCGTGCGCGTAGAGCAGACGGACTACACCGACGTAGCGGCGGCGGTGGTGTCGGTCGCCGACGTGAACGCCGGCATTCTGGCGCGTTTGCAGGCGACGGGGTTCGACATTCCGACCTTCGTGGCGGTGGAAGGGGACGAGCATCTCTCGCCGGACTATCTGCCGTTTGTCAGTGGGGTTTTCGCGCTGCTGGCCGGCGCCAGCAAGCCGTTCTACATGGCGCAGCTGGAGGCCGCCGCCGACGCCTATGAGCAGGCGCTGCTGCCGCCGTTCTTCAAAACGCTGAAGACCTACGTCGAGATGGAAAACTCGACCTTCGCCTGCCCAGGGCATCAGGGCGGCGAGTTCTTCCGCAAACACCCGGCCGGCCGGCAGTTTTTTGATTTCTACGGCGAGACCCTGTTCCGTTCCGATATGTGCAACGCCGACGTCAAGTTGGGCGATCTGCTGATCCACGAAGGCTCGGCCAAGGATGCGCAAAAGCACGCGGCGCGGGTGTTCAACGCCGATAAAACCTACTTCGTGCTCAACGGCACCTCGGCGGCCAACAAGGTGGTGACCAACGCGCTGCTGACCCGCGGCGATCTGGTGCTGTTCGATCGCAACAACCACAAATCCAACCACCACGGGGCGCTGATCCAGGCCGGCGCCACGCCGATCTATCTGGAAACCGCCCGCAACCCGTTCGGCTTTATCGGCGGCATCGATGCGCACTGCTTCGACGAACGCTATCTGCGCGAGCAGATCCGCGAGGTGGCGCCGGAGAAAGCCGCGGCGGCGCGGCCGTTCCGGTTGGCGATCATTCAGCTCGGCACTTACGACGGCACGATTTACAACGCTCGCCAGGTGATCGACACCATCGGCCACCTGTGTGATTACATTCTGTTCGACTCCGCCTGGGTGGGTTACGAAGGCTTTATTCCGATGCTGAAAGAGTGCTCGCCGCTGCTGCTGGAGCTGGACGAGCACGATCCGGGCATTTTCGTCACCCAGTCGGTGCATAAACAGCAGGCGGGGTTCTCGCAGACCTCGCAGATCCATAAGAAAGACGACCATATCAAAGGGCAAAAACGCCACTGCAACCACAAGCACCTGAACAACGCGTTCATGCTGCATGCGTCGACCAGCCCGTTCTATCCGCTGTTCGCCGCGCTGGACGTCAACGCCAAGATGCACGCCGGCCCCGCCGGGCGCCGCATGTGGATGGACTGCGTCAAGCTGGGCATCGAGACGCGCAAACAGCTGCTCACGCGCTGCTCGCAGCTGAAGCCGTTTATTCCGCTGCAGGTGGCGGGCAAGGACTGGCAGGATTACGATACCGATCTGATCGCCAACGACGCGCGCTTCTTCACCTTCGTGCCGGGGGAGACGTGGCACGGCTTCGAAGGCTATGCCCAGGATCAGTATCTGGTGGATCCGTGCAAGTTGCTGCTGACCACGCCGGGCATCGACGCTTCGACCGGCCAATACACCGAGTTCGGCGTGCCGGCCACCATTCTGGCCAACTTCCTGCGCGAGAACGGCATCGTGCCGGAGAAGTGCGATCTCAACTCGATCCTGTTCCTGCTGACCCCGGCGGAGAACCCGGCCAAGATGGAACAACTGGTGGAGATGCTGGCGCAGTTCGAACGTTATGTCGAAGAGGATGCGCCGCTGAGCGTGGTGCTGCCGACGGTGTACCGCAAGAACGAGCAGCGTTACCGCGGCTACAGCATTCGCCGGCTGTGTCAGGAGATGCACGATCTGTACGTCAGCTTTGACGTCAAGCAGCTGCAAAAGGAGATGTTCCGTCAGGATCATTTCCCGCCGGTGGTGATGAACCCGCAGGACGCCAACGTGGAGTTTATCCGCGACAACGTCGAGCTGGTGCCGATCGGCCAGGCGGAAGGGCGCATTGCGGCGGAGGGGGCCCTGCCGTACCCGCCGGGCGTACTGTGCGTGGTGCCGGGCGAAGTGTGGGGTGGCGCGGTGCAGCGCTACTTCCTGGCGCTGGAGGAGGGCATCAACCGCCTGCCGGGCTTCTCGCCGGAGCTGCAGGGGGTCTACATCGAGAAAAAAGATCACGGCTGGAAGCGCATCTTCGGCTATATGATCAAGCCATGAAAAAAGGGCCGGTTCGCACCGGCCCTTCTTCCATCCACGCGGGAAGCGCTACTTCCTGCGGTAGCTCTTCTGCGCGGTATTCACTTTCACCAGATAGCGGCGCGACTCGGCGGCCGGGTGCTTGGTGGTCAGCGTTTGGTACACGTCGCCCGGCTGCATGCCGTTGATGATGCCCACCGCGCGCGTCCTGTCGCTGGAGAACACCCGCAGCACGCTGCCGGCGCCGCCGTTGTAGGCAGTGATCACCGCATAGCGGCGCGAGGTCGGGTTCTGAATGCCGCCCAGGTAGTTGTTTTGCAGGATCGCCAGGTAGGCGGTGCCGGTGTCGATGTTGTTCTCCGGATCGAACAGGTAGCTGCGGCTCGGGGTGCCCCATTTGCCGCGCATCTGGAACACATCCTTACCGGCGGTGTGCTGCACCACCTGCATCAGGCCCAGCGCGTCCGAACCGCTCACCGCATAAGGGTTGAAGCTCGATTCGGTCTGCATGATCGCCAGGATCAGCGATTCGTCTACGCCGTATTTTTCCGACGCCTTGCGCACCATCGGCAGATATTTGTGCGCACGTTTGTCCAGGTGGTTTGGCACCAGCTGGATGGTGACCGAGTAGATGACGTGCAGGCCGGAGGTGCGTTTTTGCAGCTTGGTCTGCAGCAGGTAATCGGCGAAGTGCGCCGCGCGCCATTCCCAGCGGATCGGCGCGCCTTTGTTATCCAGCACCTGGCCGTACAGGAACGGCTCTTTGCTGATCTGGATATCGTTGGCGTCGGAATAGAGATCGATGGAACCCGGATCGTCACCCATCAGCAGCGTGCTGATGATCGCCTGGCGCAGGTGCGCGGCCGGATCGGTGGTGGCGATGGTTTCGATGGTGATGGCGCCGGTATCGAAGTTGATGTGGCTGCGGGTTTGGTATTGGTCGGTATATTTGACGTAGTCTTTCGGCCCGGCGATCAGAACTTCGTTCAGACCCCAGATGTTCTCGATGTTGTGAGCGAATTGCCCCATCAGAATGTCGAAGCCGTTGGTGTCTTTGATCCAGGCTTCGTTGATTTCTTCACTTTTTTTGCCGGAACAGGAGATCAGCAAAGGCGCTATTACGAGCAAAGCTAAAATTTTCTTCATCTTAAAGCCGTTTGGAAGAAGTATAAGAGGATTGAAGCGGGCCAGCGCCTGGCCCCAACAGCGTTATTCGCTCGGCGGCGTATAGCCTTCGATGTGCACGTCGTGCCCTTCGAACAGGAACTTGATCATTTCCTCTTCCAGCAGTTTGCGATCATCCACGTTCATCATGTTCAGCTTCTTCTCGTTGATCAGCATGGTCTGCTTCTTCATCCACTCGCCCCAGGCTTCCTTGGAGATCTCGTTGTAGATGCGCTTGCCGACGTCGCCGGGATAAAGCTGGAAGTCCTGGCCCTCGGCGTCGCGCTGCAGGAAAGTACAAAAAATGGTGCGGCTCATGCTAATTCCTCGTCGATGGCGCTATCGCCATATAAGTTTTGTTGGATCGGGGGCTGCTTCGCCAGCTGTTGCAACAGGCGATCCACCGGCGCTGCCAGCCCGACCGACGGCGGCTGCGCTAAGTTATACCAGAGACCCGCGCCCTCATCCATGCCGCTGCCCGCCGCGTCGAGCGACAGCCACATCGGCACGATATCGAGATGGAAATGGCTGAACGTGTGGCGAAACGCGGTCAGCTGTTCCAGGCGCTTGCCTTTCAGACCGCGCTGCTGCAGCCAGAGTTCCACATCCACGCGCGCGCTGAACTGTGGGAAGCAGAACAGGCCGCCCCACAGGCCCACCGCCGGGCGCTGCTCCAGCCACACGCGGTCGCCGTGCTGCAGCAATAAGAAGTAGGCGGTTTTTTCCGGCAGGGTCTGCTTGGGCTTCTTACCGGGGTAGTTGGCCCAGCTGTGATTAGCGTAAGACAGGCAGCCGACGTTGAGCGGGCAGAGTTCACACTTGGGCTTGGAGCGGGTGCAGACCATGGCGCCCAGATCCATCATCGCCTGGTTGAACTGGCCGACGCCCTGCGCCGGGGTGACCTCTTCGCTGATTTTCCACAGCCGGTTCTCGACTTCTTTCTTGCCCGGCCAGCCTTCCACCGCGTAGCAGCGAGCCAGCACGCGCTTCACGTTACCGTCGAGGATCGGATAGTGTTGGCCCAGCGCCAACGACAGCACCGCGCCGGCGGTGGAGCGGCCGACGCCCGGTAAATCGGCGATTTCTGCGAAGGTTGTCGGGAACTCGCCGCCGTGCTGTGCGACAATGGTCTGCGCCGCCTTGTGCAGGTTGCGGGCGCGGGCGTAATAGCCGAGGCCGGTCCACAGATGCAGCACTTCGTCCAGCGGAGCCTCCGCCAGCGCGCGCACGTTGGGAAAACGGGCCATAAAGCGCTGAAAATAAGGAATGACGGTGGCAACCTGAGTCTGTTGCAACATCACCTCGGAGAGCCATACTTGATAGGCGGTTTTCTCCAACTGCCACGGCAGGGTTTTGCGACCGTAGCGTTGGTACCAGTCAAGCACCACCTGTGCGAATTGTTGTGCTTGCATCATGAGCAGCGTCGTTATCCGGCAGAAAATGAAGCGAGATTGCAGCATAGAGTCATGATGCTGTAAACCGGAACTTTCCGACGCCGCACGGCGGGTACAGAAGATGAACACTTGCTAAACCAATGTATCTTTGCATAATGCGCGTTTCCCTAATTGGCAGCCAAACAGACAGAAAGCACTATGATTAATGACGTCATCTCCCCGGAATTTGATGAGAACGGCCGCGCGATGCGCCGTATCCGCAGTTTTGTCCGCCGCCAGGGGCGGCTGACCAAAGGCCAGCAGCACGCGCTGGAGAACTATTGGCCGGTGATGGGCGTGGAGTATCAGGCTGACGCTGTCGATCTCGCCGCGCTGTTCGGCCGCGAAGCGCCGACGGTGCTGGAGATCGGTTTTGGCATGGGCGCCTCGCTGGTGACCATGGCGGGCAACAATCCGCAGCAGAACTTTTTAGGGATCGAAGTGCACTCGCCGGGCGTGGGCGCCTGCCTGGCCGACGCCCACGAGGCGAAGCTGAGCAACCTGCGCGTGATGTGCCACGATGCGGTTGAAGTGCTGGAAAACATGATCCCGGACGGCTCGCTGGACATGGTGCAGCTGTTCTTCCCCGATCCGTGGCACAAGGCGCGCCACAACAAGCGCCGCATCGTGCAAACGCCGTTTGTCGAACTGGTGCTGCGCAAGCTGAAGACCGGCGGCGTCTTCCACATGGCTACCGATTGGCAACCTTATGCGGAACATATGTTAGAGGTTATGAACGGGGTCGCAGGCTACCGTAATCTTTCCAGCGATAATGATTACGTGCCGCGTCCGGATTCGCGCCCGCTGACGAAATTTGAATTACGCGGCCAGCGCCTGGGACATGGCGTTTGGGACTTGATGTTTGAGAGGAAAGAATAATGGCTAAGAACCGCAGTCGTCGTTTACGTAAAAAGTTGCACATTGAAGAATTTCAGGAGCTGGGTTTCTCCGTAGCCTGGCGTTTTGCCGAAGGCACGTCGGTGGAAGACATCGACAGCACGCTGGATACCTTCATCGATGAAGTGATCGAGCCGAACGGCCTGGCGTTTGACGGCAGCGGCTACCTGCAGTGGGAAGGTCTGATCTGCCTGCAGAAGATCGGTCACTGCACCGACGAGCATCGCGAACTGGTGAAAAACTGGCTGGAAGCGCGCAAACTGACCGACGTTAAGGTCAGCGATCTGTTCGATATCTGGTGGGACTGATCGCGCTTGCCCGATGAGCGCGGCTTCGCGCCGCGCCGTTTTATTGATCTAAGGTGCCTTAACGGCGCCTTTGTTTTGCCCGGAGTGTGACCGAGGTGGTAACAACATTGGATAACGCGTTGCTGGAAGAGATCCTGCAACAGGTGCGCCCGCTGATTGGCCAGGGGAAAGTGGCCGACTACATCCCGGCGTTGGCGGAAGTGCCCGCCGATCGGTTGGCGATCGCCGTTTGCACGGTGGACGGTGAACTGTTCCAGGCCGGCGACGCCGCGGAGCGCTTCTCCATCCAGTCGATCTCCAAAGTGCTGAGCCTGACGCTGGCGCTGACGCGCTATCAGGAGCCTGAGATCTGGCGGCGCGTGGGCAAAGAGCCTTCCGGCCTGCCGTTCAATTCGCTGCTGCAGCTGGAGATGGAGCAGGGCAAACCGCGCAATCCGTTTATCAACCCCGGCGCGCTGGTGGTGTGCGACATGCTGCAAACCCGGCTCAGCGCCCCCAAACAGCGCATGCTGGAGGTGGTGCGTCAGCTGGCCGGCGAAGACGACCTGGCCTATGACCTGCGGGTGGCGCGTTCCGAATTCGAACACTCCGATCGCAATGCGGCCATCGCCTATCTGATGAAATCGTTCGGCAACTTCGAAAACGACGTCATCACCGTGCTGCAAACCTATTTCCATTACTGCGCGCTGCGCATGAGCTGTGTGGAGCTGGCGCGCAGCTTCGTCTATCTGGCCAATCACGGCCGCGATCTCAGCGGCGAGGCGGTGATCAGCCCGCTGCAGGCCCGGCAGATCAACGCCCTGATGATGACCAGCGGCATGTACGACGGCGCCGGCGAATTCGCCTATCGGGTGGGAATGCCGGGCAAGTCCGGCGTGGGCGGCGGCATCGTGGCCATCGTGCCGGACGAGCTGTCGATCGTCGTCTGGTCGCCGGAGCTGGATGCTTCCGGCAACTCGCTGGCGGGAACTGCGGCGCTGGAATTGTTGTCTCAACGTATCGGTCGTTCGATTTTTTAATCCCAGTCTGGATGGGAGTCAGGAGAAGCTATGTTGAAGAAAACCGGGTTAGCCTTACTGCTGCTGGCGGCGACTGCCGCGCAGGCCCACGCCGAGTACCAATGCAGCGTTAAACCCCAGGACGATGTGATCATCAGCCCGCAGAGCGTGCAGGTGAAAGGCGCCAGCGGCGACCTGCAAATCTCGCCGGATGGCGACGTGATCCGCAACGGCCAGGCGCTGAGCCTGAACGACAGCCAGCGGCAGAAAGCCTTCAGTTACCAGAGCGCCTTGCGCAAGCAACTGCCGTGGATCGACGACGGCGCGCAGAAACACCTGGAGAAAGCCCGCGCAGCGCTGGATAAAGTGATCGTCAAAGAGCTGGGCAGCAACAGCAACGTGCGCAACCGGCTGACCACCCTAAACGGCCAGCTGAAACAGCAGATGAACCGCATCATCGAGCACCGCAGCGACGGCCTGACCTTCCACCACAAGGCGATCGACCAGGTGGAACAGGATGGCCGCAACATCGTGCAGCAGAGCATGGGCGGCGTGCTGCAGGACAGCCTGAACGAAATGGGCGTCAAACAGGCCGCCAACAGCGGCGGTAACCCGCTGCAGGCGATCATGGGCAACCTGGGCGGCTTGCAGAAGGCGATCCAGAACGAATGGAACAACCAGGAGCAGGACTTCCAGAACTTCGGCCATGACGTGTGCAACCGCGTCACCGCACTGGAAACCCAGCGCAAGGATCTGCTGAAAGCGTTGAAGTAACGGATAGGCGTAGCCGCCGTGCGTTTTTGGCCTCACGGCGGCTATCTGACAAACTGGCTAAACTATAATCAATCGGCAAAAGGATTTTGCATTGATGCCAGTGATATTCCGTTATAAAGGCTACAGGTTCTTTTTTTATTCCAACGAGGGTGACCCGCTTGAGCCGCCGCATGTTCATATCAGAGATGCTGAGGCTGAAGCGAAATTCTGGTTGGTTCCTGGCGTGCAGTTGGCGCGTAATGACGGCTTTAACGCCAGAACGCTAAAAGAGCTGGCGGGTCTGGTTGATACCTATCAGGCATTGTTTTTGGAGGCTTGGCATGAGTATTTCGGCTAAACGCGTCAGCTTTGACGATGCGACGATGTGGGTCGAACTGAGCGACGCCCGAATTATTGGCGTGCCACTGGCCTGGTTTCCGCGTTTGTTGAATGCGACGCAAGAACAGCGGGCAGAGTATGAACTCAGCGCTCGCGGCATCCATTGGGATGCGTTGGACGAGGATGTTTCCGTTGAGGGATTGCTGAAGGGGCGTGGCGACGTGACGCATCGCCCTCATAATGCCGCCTGAACATGAAAAAAAGCGCTGATTATTCAGCGCTTTTTTTTACTCGTCGTCCGCCAGGAACAGTTCCAGCAGCGAGTTGAGGAACAGTTTGCCCTTCTCGGTGATCTGCCAGTGCTCTGCGGTTTCTTCCAGATAGCCTTTGGCCAGCGCCTCGTCCAACTGCGGGCGAATGACGCTTTCCGCCAGCCCGATGTAGTTGACGAAGTCGGCGCGCGGCGCGGCTTCCAGCAAGCGGAAGCGGTTCATGAAGAACTCGAACGGCCGATCCGCCGTCGCCACCTCATGCTGCTTGTCCATGTAGTCGCCACGCATGAAGCCGCGCGGGTGTTTGGTCTTGGCGGTGCGCAGGATACGCCCGTCGCTGAAGGTCACCTTGCCGTGCGCGCCGCAGCCGATCCCCAGATAGTCGCCGAAGCGCCAGTAGTTGAGGTTGTGTTGGCATTGGTAGCCCGGCTTGGCGTAGGCCGAGGTTTCGTACTGCTGATAGCCGGCGGCGCTCAACAGCTGGTGGCCGCGCTCGAAGATGTCCCACAGCGCATCGTCGTCCGGCAAAACCGGCGGGCGCGAGCTGAACAGGGTGTTCGGCTCGATGGTCAGCTGATACCACGACAGGTGCGGCGGATTGAGGGCGATAGCCTGGCGCAGATCGTCCAGCGCCTCTTCCAGCGACTGATCCGGCAGGCCATGCATCAGATCGAGGTTAAAGCTGCGCAGGCCAAGGCCGGTCGCCAGCGTCGCCGCGCGTTTGGCTTCTTCCGGGCCGTGGATGCGCCCCAGACGGTTCAGCTTCTCGGCGCTGAAGCTCTGCACCCCGATGGATATGCGGTTGACGCCGGCGCGCTGGTAGCCGCTGAAGCGATCGGCCTCCACGGTGCCGGGATTGGCCTCCATGGTGATTTCGGCGTCGTCGGCGACGCGAATGCGCGCCCGTACCCCGTCCAGTAAGGCCTGCATCGCCTCGGCGCTCAGCAGGCTGGGGGTGCCGCCGCCGATAAAGATAGTGCTGATTTCCCGGCCGCCGGCCAGCGGCAGGTCGGCATCCAGATCCGCTAATAGATGATCGACATACTCCTGATGCGGCACGTCACCCTTCAGGGCATGGGAGTTGAAGTCGCAGTACGGGCATTTCTGCACGCACCACGGGATATGGATGTAGAGACTCAGCGGGGGCAGCTTAAGCATTGCGCATGGCTTCCAACATCAGCTTCAGCGCCTTGCCGCGGTGCGAAATCGCCCGCTTCTCGTCGCGGCTCAGCTCGGCGGCGGTGCGGCCCAGCTCCGGCACGTAGAAGACAGGATCGTAACCGAAGCCGCCTTCACCGGCGGCCTGCTCGGTGATTTCGCCGGCCCAACTGCCGTGGAACACCAGCGGCGTCGGGTCTGCCGCATGGCGCAGATAGACCAGCACGCAATGGAATTGCGCGCCGCGCTGGCCCGGCGCTACGTCTTTCATCGCCGCCAGCAGCTTGTCGAGGTTCTGCCGATCGTCGGCATCTTCACCGGCGTAGCGCGCGGAGTAGATGCCCGGCGCGCCGCCCAGCGCATCTACCGCCAGGCCGGAGTCGTCGGCGATCGCCGGCAGGCCGGTGACCTGTGCCGCATGGCGCGCTTTCAGAATGGCGTTTTCGATAAACGTCAGGCCGGTCTCTTCGGCGGACTCCACGCCCAGATCGGTTTGCGCGACCACGTCCAGGCCGAAATCGGCCAACAGGTCGGCGAGTTCGCGCACTTTGCCCGGGTTACCGGTGGCAAGAACGACTTTTTGCATAATGACTACCTTGAAAATTATTCGATGAGCGCCGCGACCACGGCGGGGATCTGTTGCGGATTCACGATGCGTAACTGTTTATGCCGCCCCAGTTCGCCTTTCTCGATGGTGACGTTGCTTTTCGCCACTTTGAACTGCTTGGCGATAAACTTGATCAAATGGGCGTTGGCTTGGCCGTCGACCGGCGGGGCGGTGATGGCGACTTTCAGTTCGTCGCCATGCAAGCCGATAATTTGGTCGCGGCTGGCTTTCGGCTGAATATATAGCCTGATCGCCAGCCCGTCCAGCACCGGAGTGACTGCACTCACAGCAGGAACCAGATCTCACCGAACACATCCATGCCCAGGTAGTTGATCAAATAGAGGATCAGGATCACGACCATGGCGGAAAAGTCGATGCCGCCCATCGCCGGGATGATGCGACGGATCGGCGCCATCAAGGGTTCGGTCAGTTGGTACATCACGTAGTCGATCGGGCTGCGGCCCTGGCTTATCCAGCTCATCAGCGCACGAATGATCATCACCCAGAAGATCAGGTAGCCGGCGGACTTCACCAGCGAGATCAGGCCGAACAGCAGGTTATACGGGCTGAGCGACATCGCGCCGCCCTGAATCAGCAGCAGCAGCGGGTACTTGATGGTCATCAGCAGGAACGCCAGCAGCAGCGAAGCGCTGTCGATGGGCCCCAGTGACGGAATGATGCGGCGCAGTGGGCCGACCACCGGCTGGGTGATCTTCACCACAAACTGTGAGAACGGGTTGTAAAAATCGGTGCGCGCCCACTGCATCCAAATGCGCAGCAACAGCACCATCACGTACAGATCAATAACGGTCTTGACCAGGAAAGTCAGCGTTAGCATGAAGTGGTCCTTCTCCTTAACTCGCGGTTATTTAAAATAATTTTTCCATCTCTTGGGCGCGGAAAACGGCGGCCTGCATCGCTTGCCCCACGGTTTCCGGCAGTTGGCGTTCGTTGAACACCCGCAGCGCTTCGGCGGTGGTGCCGCCTTTGGAGGTCACCTGCTCGCGCAGCGTGCCCAGCGGCGTATCCGGGTTGGCTTCCACCAATGCGGCGGCGCCGGAAGCGGCCTGCTGCACCAGATCGCGCGCGGTCTGGCTGTCGAAGCCCATGCGCTCGGCCTCTTTTTGCATCGCTTCCATAAACAGGAAGAAATAGGCCGGGGCGCTGCCCGCGGCGGCGATCACGCCGTTGATGCCATTTTCGTCATCGACCCAGCAAACTTTACCGACCGACGCCATTAAATCGCCGGTGTAATCGCGATCCCGCTGGCTGACCTGCGCCGGCGCGTACAGCCCGCTCATGCCCTTGCCGACCAGCGACGGAGTGTTGGGCATGATGCGCACGATGTCCAGTTGGTCGCCGAGCAGCTGATAGAAACGGCTGACCTGAATGCCGGCGGCGATCGACAGCACCAGCTTGCCGCTGAAATCGACCTGTTCGCGCAGCGGCTGACACACGTCGGCCATCATCTGCGGTTTGACCGCCAGCACCACCACCTCGGCTTCACGCGCGCAGGCGACGTTGTCGCCGCTGCTGACGATGCCGTAGTCTGCAGCCAGCGCATCACGGTTTTTCGGCGAAGGGGCGCAGACGCTGATGGATTTGGCTGGATAGCCGCCCGCCACCAGGCCGGCGATGATTGCACGCGCCATGTTGCCGGCGCCGATAAAGGTAATCTTGCGATGTTGCATCAAATCCCTCGTCTGTGTGTCAGGCCTGCGAGTAGTCGCGGGCGCCAAAAATTGCGGTGCCGATGCGCACCAGGGTGCTGCCGGCAGCGATCGCCGCCGCCATATCGTCCGTCATGCCCATCGACAGCGTATCGGCCTGCGGATAACGCTGACGCAGGGCGAGAAATGCGTCGCTCATCCGGCTGAATACCGCCAGCTGCCGCTGATAATCCGCTTCCGGCGCCGGAATAGCCATCAGTCCGCGCAGCGTCAGGTTCGGCAGCGCGGCGATCGCTTCGGCCAACGCCGGCAGTTCGGCCAACGCAATGCCGGATTTGCTTTGCTCGTCGCTGATGTTGATTTGAATCAGCACGTTGAGCGGCGGCATGTCGGCCGGGCGCTGATCGCTCAAGCGCTGGGCGATGCGCAGCCGATCCACGGTATGGCACCAGGCGAAGTGTTCCGCCACCAGCCGACTCTTATTGGATTGCAGCGGGCCGATAAAGTGCCACACCAACTCGCCGCTTTGCGGCGACTCGGCGAAATGCCGGATCTTGTCTACCCCTTCCTGCACGTAGTTCTCGCCGAAGGCGCGCTGGCCGGCGGCGATGGCTTCTTCGATCGCCGCCACAGGTTTGGTTTTGCTGACTGCAAGCAGGGCAACTTCTTCTGGCGCCCGCGCGCAATTTCGCGCGGCGGCCGCAATGCGGTTTCTGACATCCTGCAGGTTCTGTTGGATAGTGCTCATTATTGACCCGGGAGAGTGATATGGATATCGATGAATTCGTGGCCCTTAGTGTAAAGCATAATGCTTCCGATCTGCACCTTTGTGCCGGTCATCCGCCGATGTTGCGCATCGACGGTGAACTGCAGCCATTGGCGGCGGCGCCAACGCTGACGGCGCAGGGCGCGCAGGCCCTCTGCGACGGATTGCTGAATGCGCAGCAGCGCGAGAGCCTGCGGCGGCTGGGGCAGGTCGATCTGGCGCTGCACAGGCCGAGCGGGGAACGGCTGCGGGCCAACGTTTTTCAGCAAAGCGCGGGAGTTTCTCTCGCGTTGCGGCGTATCGCCGGGCAATCGCCTTCGCTTGCCGAGCTGGCGGCGCCAGCCATCGTCCCGGCGTTGCTGCGGCGCGCCGACGGATTGATCCTGGTCACCGGCGCCACCGGCAGCGGCAAGTCCACCACGCTGGCGGCGATGATCGACGAGATCAACCGGCACCAGCAGCGGCATATTTTGACGCTGGAAGATCCGATCGAATTCCTGCACCGCAGCCGGCGTTCGCTGATCCAGCAGCGGGAGATCGGCCGCGACAGCCACAGCTTCGATGCGGCGTTGCGCGCCGCGCTGCGCGAAGATCCGGATGTGATCCTGCTGGGCGAGTTGCGCGATACCGCCACCATCCGGCTGGCGCTCACTGCGGCGGAGACCGGCCACCTGGTGCTGGCGACGCTGCACACCCGCAGCGCGCCGCAGGCGGTGGAACGGCTGGTGGACGTGTTTCCGGCGGAAGAGAAACCCTATGTGCGCGCCCAGCTGGCCGGCAGCCTGCAAGCGGTGATCGCGCAAAAGCTGATGAGGCGCCCTGGCGGCGGACGCGTGGCGATCTTTGAAGTGCTGACGGCGACGGCGGCGGTCAGCAACCTGATCCGCGAAGGGAAAACCCATCAGTTGGCGAGCGTGTTGCAAACCGGCGCGCAGTCGGGCATGCAAACCTTTGAGCAAGGTTTGCAGCAGCGGATCGACGCCGGTGTGTTGGGGGAGTGCGCGGCGGAGGGAACGGGCGTTTAGCCCAGCTGCCGTTCGAACCAGCTTTCGAGGATCACCACCGCGGAGGCGGAGTCCACGCTGCCTTTATCAAGGGCGCGAAAGCCGCCGCGATCGAACAGGTTGGCGCGCGCTTCCACGGTGCTCAGACGCTCGTCTTGCAGCTCGATCTGGATGCCAAAACGGCCGTGCAGGCGATTGGCGAACTTGCGCGCCTGGGCGGTAACGGGCTGTTCGGTGCCGTCCATGTTCAGCGGCAGGCCGACCACCACCAAATCCGGCTGCCACTCTTTCAGCAGCTTTTCGATTTTCAGCCAGTCCGGCGAGCCGTCCTGCGCTTTGAAAGCCGGCAGGGCGCGGGCGCTGCCGGTCAACTCCTGGCCGATGGCCGCGCCGATGCTTTTGGTGCCGAAGTCGAAGGCGATAATGGTGCGGTTACTCATCAGGCGTGTCCTGCGTGGTTGGCGATGCTGCGAATGTCGATGCCCAGAAGGTTCCCCGCCTCGCGCCAGCGGCTGGCGATTGGCGTGCGGAACAGAATGTCGGTGTTGGCTTCGATGGTCAGCCAGGCGTTTTCCAACACCTCCTGCTCCAGCTGGCCCTTTTCCCAGCCCGCATAGCCCAGCGCCACCAGCACGTCGTCCGGTTGTTCCGGGGTGCCGAGCGTCTCCAGCACGTCTTTCGAGGTGGTGATCATGGTGTTGGGAGAAATTTGAATGCTGGCGCCGAAGCCGTGGCGCGGCGTATGCAGGATAAACCCGCGATCGTCCGCCAGGGGCCCGCCGGCGAACACCGGTTTGTCCAGGCTGATGGCCGGATCGCGCGCAGGCGGCATGATCTTCAGCTTGCTCAGCACCGTGGCTACCGTGAATTGCTCCACCGGTTTATTGATCACCAAACCCATGGCGCCTTCTTCATTGTGCTCGCAAATGTAAATCACCGAGCGCTTGAAGCGAGGATCCTGCAGCGTTGGCATGGCGATCAGAAAATGGTGCTGTAAATTCATGGCGTTAATATAAGGTAATCAATGGGTGAGAAAATAAACAGCCGCCAGTATGCGGCTATACCCGCCGCCTTTCAAGCCGCGCGCAAAGGCGAGCTTTGGCGGGCGCGATACGGGATAGCGGGCGGCATGCCGCCCGCATGACGCATTACTTCGCCGCCAGGCGCTTTTCAATCGCGTCCATCAGCATGCCGGTAATCGAAATCGGGAATGCCGCCTCTATCTCGCGCGCGCAGGTTGGGCTGGTGACGTTGATTTCAGTCAGGCGATCGCCGATCACGTCCAGGCCGACGAAGATCAGCCCTTTCTCTTTCAGCGTCGGGGCGACGGCGCGGGCGATTTTCCAGTCGCTTTCGCTCAGCGGGCGCGCTTCGCCGCGGCCGCCGGCCGCCAGATTGCCGCGGGTCTCGCCCTGCGCCGGAATGCGCGCCAGGCAGTAAGGCACCGGCTCGCCGTCCACCACCAGGATGCGCTTGTCGCCGTCCTTGATCGCCGGCAGGAAGTTCTGCGCCATGCAGAAACGGCTGCCGTGTTCGGTCAGGGTTTCGATGATCACCGACAGGTTAGGATCGTCCTGCTTCACGCGGAAGATAGACGCGCCGCCCATGCCGTCCAGCGGTTTCAGGATGATGTCGCCGTGCTGCTGGTGGAATTTGCGGATGTGCGCGGCGCTGCGGCTGACCAGCGTATCCGGCGTCAGCTCCGGGAACCAGGCGGTGAACAGCTTCTCGTTGCAGTCGCGCAGGCTTTGCGGCTTGTTGACCACCAGCGTGCCTTTAACTTCGGCGCGTTCCAGAATGTAGGTCGCGTAGATATATTCGGTATCGAACGGCGGATCCTTGCGCATCAGGATCACGTCCAGCTCGTGCAGCGCCAGATCCTGCTCGGCGCCGAAGCTGAACCAGCTCTCCTTGTCTTCCTTCACGCTCAGCAGGCGGGTGCGGGCGCGCCCGTCACCGGCATGCAGATAGAGATCGTTCATCTCCATGTAGTGCAATTCGTAACCGCGGCGCTGCGCTTCGAGCAGCATGGCGAAGCTGGTGTCTTTCTTGATGTTGATGGAATCGATTGGGTCCATCACGATGCCGAGCTTAATCATCTTTTCTCCTTTAACCCAGGTCGCCGAAGCGGACCTGCAGAGCGGTAATGGCGGTGAGCGCTGTGGTTTCGGTACGCAGAACGCGTGGTCCCAGCAGAATATCAGTAAATCCGTGGTCGGTGGTCATGGCGATTTCGTCGGCGGACAAACCGCCTTCCGGGCCGATCAACAGGCGAACATGATCCACCGGCTGTGGCAGCGTGTTGATGCTGTGGCTGGCGCGCGGGTGCAGGTTGAGTTTCAGGCTGCCGTCCTGCTCGGCGCACCAGGCCTCCAGCGACATCGCCTCGCGGATTTCGGGAATGCGGTTGCGGCCGCACTGTTCGCAGGCGGCGATGGCGATCTTCTGCCATTGCTGGATTTTCTTCGCCAGGCGTTCGCCGTCCAACTTCACGCCGCAGCGCTCGGAAAACAGCGGGGTGATGACGTTGACGCCCAGCTCGATGGATTTCTGGATGGTGAACTCCATCTTCTCGCCGCGCGAGATCACCTGGCCCAGATGCAGGTTGAGCGGCGATTCGATGTCATCCACGCGGCCGTCGCCAAGGCGCACCAGCACGCTCTTTTTGTCCACCCGGATTATTTCGGCGTCGAACACCTGGTTGCTGCCATCGAACAACTGCAGCGCCTGGCCGGCGCTCATGCGCAGCACGCGCCCGACGTGGTTGGCGGCGTCCTCGCTGAGGGCGATCTCCGCCCGGTCGGTCAACGGCTGCGGATGGTAAATGCGGGGTATGCGCATGGGTAGTCTGATCCTGACGAAACGGCGCCGCGGGTTGGCGGCGCCATGAAAGATAAAGGCTATAGTAGGTTAGCTTTTCCGCTGCTGACAAGCCTGTTGAATATAGGGGTTGTGGTTGCCCTGCACCTTGGCGATACGTGCTTCGCGCTGACATTCCCATTGGCTCACCGGATATTGCCGGTTCCACACCTCGAACAGTTGGGTTTGCTGGCGTGACAGCCGCAGCTGGTAGCGATCGCGCATGTAGAAGTAGGTGCGGGCAATGGCGCCGCGGGCGCGGGCGGGCGGCTCCGCCTGTTTATTCTTGAAGTCCACCTTCATTGGGCACTGCCCGTACTGGCCTGCGCCGCCGTTCCATTGGCTGTACATGAAGTTGTTGCGGTCGCCGTTCACTTCGCCGATCGCCGGCTGCAGGTTGTGCAGATCGGTTTCTATCTGGCGATAGGTGGCGTCCTTGTTGCAGTTTTTGCGCCCGCCGTCTTGCCAGCACTGCAGCTGGTGGCCGAACTGCCAGGCCGGCACCACGTGTTCCCATTCAATGCGCTGCGCGCGTTGGGCGTTTTTACGCACCTGATAGCCGCAGCCGGCGAGATCGGGAATGCCCTTCTTGCCTTGCCACTCGATGCGGCAGCCGCAGTAAAAACTGCCCGGCGCATCCTGGTTAATCTTGGCCGCCGCCGTCTTGGCCTGAGAGAAGTTATTGATGCCGTGCGCCTGTGCGGCGCCTGCGGCGAAAACCGCCATAAACAAAATTCTGCGAAGCATATTCCAAAACAGCTCAAAATTGGAAAAGCAGGCAGGGTAACGGAACTTGTCGGCAGTGGCAAATGGCGATATTTACTTGTTTTAACGTATAAATCGTTTAACTAAAGGTTCTCGCTAGCAAGAAATTTCAGTTTTTCGCCGCACCGGCGGCAGCGGTATTCGCTTTCGCCGCGCAGCACGCGGTTATGGCGGCGAATGGTGAGCTGGTACTGCCCGCAGCCGCAGCGGTAGGGGAAGGTTTTGCTTTGCACCGAGGCGGTTTCGAAACGATGAGTGCGGCTGGCGGGCGTCAGCAGCACGCTTTCCATCATCCAGCGCCATTCGCGGCCGTGCGGCGCTACCCGGCCGAATTGGCGAAACACCAGCAGGTGCGCCAGTTCGTGCGGCACCACTTCATCGATAAACGGCTGTTGGTTTTCCAGCAGCAGCACCGGGTTCAGACGGATTTCCCAGCTTTGCAGCCAGGCGGTGCCCGCGCTGGTGCCGCGTTGCTGATAGACGATGCTGGGTTCGGGGAACTCGACGGCAAAATGCTGGCGGGCCAACTGCAGCTTTTCTCGCAGGCAGCGCATCACCGCTTGTTGCAGCGCGATGGGGATTCTCGGTTTGTTCATTGCGGCTAGCTTAAGCAATGGCGCGGCGGCTGACAATATGCCCCGGCGCAAATCGCATCCGGCGCTTTTTCACCACATTGATAAGACGATCGCCGCCGATGGATTGTAATCAATGTGTTAACTGCGGGATAATAAAGCGTGCATGATGAGTCTGTACCCGCAGTTCTCACCGAGCAAGGTTGAAACGCCGCCTGTGGTAATCCCTTACGCAAATAGCGGTTATTTTGCGATTTGGCGCAATAACTGACTGATTAAAAATACGTAAGGTGGAGGCAGTTTTTTGACAAGGCACCGTGTCGCGCGCCGCAAGTGTGAATTTAACGCAGCTGATGTTGCAAGTGAGAGATCAATGTCGAATAAACCGTTCCACTATCAAGATCCGTTCCCGCTGAAGAAAGACGATACCGAATACTACCTGCTGAGCCGCGACCACGTTTCCGTGAGCGAATTTGAAGGCCAGGAAATTCTGAAAGTTGCCCCTGAAGCGTTAACCCTGCTTGCCCAGCATGCGTTCCACGACGCCTCGTTCATGCTGCGCCCGGCGCACCAACAGCAGGTGGCCGATATCCTCAAAGATCCGGACGCCAGCGAAAACGACAAGTACGTTGCGCTGCAATTTCTGCGTAACTCAGAAATCGCCGCCAAGGGTATTTTACCGACCTGCCAGGACACTGGCACGGCGATCATCGTCGGCAAAAAGGGCCAGCGCGTCTGGACCGGCGGCGGCGATGAAGAGGCGCTGTCGCGCGGGGTGTATAACACCTACATCGAAGAGAACCTGCGCTATTCGCAGAACGCCGCGCTGGATATGTACAAAGAGGTCAATACCGGCAGCAACCTGCCGGCGCAGATCGATCTCTACAGCGTGGACGGCGAAGAGTACAAATTCCTGTGCATCGCCAAGGGCGGCGGCTCCGCCAACAAAACCTATCTGTATCAGGAAACTAAGGCGCTGCTGTCGCCGGGCAAGCTGAAAAACTACCTGGTCGACAAGATGCGCACGCTGGGCACCGCGGCTTGCCCGCCGTACCACGTGGCGTTCGTCATCGGCGGCACCTCGGCGGAAGCGACGCTGAAAACCGTCAAACTGGCCTCGACCAAGTATTACGATGGCCTGCCGACGGAAGGCAACGAGCATGGTCAGGCGTTCCGCGATCTGGAACTCGAAGCGGAACTGCTGCAAGAAGCGCAAAACCTGGGGCTGGGCGCACAGTTCGGCGGCAAATACTTTGCACATGATATCCGCGTAGTGCGCCTGCCGCGCCACGGCGCCTCCTGCCCGGTCGGCATGGGCGTCTCCTGCTCGGCGGACCGCAACATCAAAGGCAAGATCAACCGCGACGGCATCTGGCTGGAAAAACTGGAGCACAATCCGGGTAAATTCATTCCTCAGGAGCTGCGCCAGGCCGGGGAGGGCGAAGCGATCAAGGTCGATCTCAACCGCCCGATGGCCGAGATCCTCAAACAGCTGTCGCAGTACCCGGTTTCCACCCGCCTGTCGCTTAGCGGCACCATCATCGTCGGCCGCGATATCGCGCACGCCAAGCTGAAAGAGCGCCTGGATCGCGGTGAAGGCTTGCCGCAGTACGTCAAGGACCACCCGATCTACTACGCCGGCCCGGCTAAAACGCCGGAAGGCTATGCATCCGGTTCCTTGGGGCCAACCACCGCCGGGCGTATGGATTCCTACGTCGACCTGCTGCAATCTCACGGCGGCAGCATGATCATGCTGGCGAAAGGCAACCGCAGCCAGCAGGTGACGGATGCCTGCCACAAGCACGGCGGCTTCTACCTCGGCAGCATCGGCGGCCCGGCGGCGGTGCTGGCGCAGCAGAGCATCAAGAGCCTGGAGTGCGTGGAGTACCCTGAGCTGGGCATGGAAGCGATCTGGAAAATCGAAGTGGAAGATTTCCCGGCGTTTATCCTGGTGGATGACAAAGGCAATGACTTCTTCCAGAAGATCCAGGCCGGTCAGTGCTCCAGCTGCCTGAAATAATCGCTGCCCCCTTCACCGCCCGCAGGCGGTGGAGGGGATTGTGTAAAGTCCTGTAGCTTGCTGGACGTCGAGTTTTAACCTGTATACCCTACGCGAATAGCACTAAAATTCGACTAATGGAATATCGGCAACATAAGGTTCGGCAAGCACATGGGTACGCAGGAAAGTCACATCAGGGAATTGCTGGTCTGGATTGAAGACAACCTGACCAATCCGCTGTCGTTGGATATCGTTTCCGCCAAGTCAGGCTATACGAAATGGTACCTGCAGCGCATGTTCAAGAAGCAGACCGGATTATCGTTAGCTTCCTACATTCGCGCTCGCCGCCTCTACATCGCCGCCTTCGCCTTGCGTTTCACGCAGAAGAGCATCCTCGATATTTCGGTCGAGTATCAATTCGATAACCAGCAGACGTTCTCGCGCTGTTTCAAGAAACATTTCGCCGAATCGCCCAGCGTGTATCGTCATGCCCGCAAACAGGACTTCAGCAATCTGGTGCGTTCGCTGGCGGCCAGCCAGCCCGGCGATATTCAGGTCGAACGCGTCAGCATCGCCAGAGGGCAATACGCCTTTCACGGTAAACAGTACGCTTATCACCTGGATATCGAAAAGTTGGACAAGTCGCATCTGCCGCAGCGCAGCGCGCTGCGGGCGCAGTTCTACACCTTGTTGGGCGAGCGTCCGGCGCAGACCTATTCGTTTACCCAACTGGTGCCGGACGGCGAGCGGGTCAGGGTCGACTATACCCTGGGCGTGACGGCGGACTACCCGCTGCGTGAAGGCGTGGCGCTGGAGCCGCTGCCGGAGGTCCACGGCGAGTTTTGCCGTTTTCGCTATTCCGGCAAGCCGGTGGCGCTCAATGACCACATCATTCAAATCTACACGCAGGTGCTGCCCGAAATGGGGCTGGCCCGCGGCGACGGGCCGGACATGACGGTGTTCAGCTATTCGCTGAGCGGGAAAGAGGAGCTGCACCTGGAGCTGCAACATCTGGTGCCGGTGGTGCCGCTGCACTGATCCCGTCGGCGGCCGGCCGCCGGTTTTTTTGCTGCACGATCGCCGCCATCACCGCCAGGGCGATCTCCGCCGGGGTTTTGCTGCCGAGCGGCAGGCCGATCGGCGCGTGAATGCGTTCCAACTCCTGCGGCGTGAATTCGGCGATCTGCTGCAACCGCTGGCGCCGCCGCGCGCTGTTTCTGAGCGAGCCCATGGCGCCGATGTAAAACGCCGGGGTGTGGATCGCTTCCATCAGCGTCAGATCGTCCATACGCGGATCGTGGGTCAGCGCCACGACGGCGGTATTGGCGTGGCAACCGCCGTCCTCAATGAACTTGGCCGGAAACTGGCGCAGCAGCGTCACGCCCGGTTTTAACTCGGCGGCGAAGTTATCCAGCGCCTCCGGGCGGTTCTCGCACACCAGCACCTCAAACCCCAGCGCTACGGCGAAATCGGCGCAGTACAGCGCCACGCTGGACAGCCCGGCGATCAGCAGGCGCGGCGCGGCTGCGATGTGCAGGGTAATCTGTTCGAGCCGGCGTTCGACCTGAGTGGCGCTGGTGAAGTGGCTTTGCTCGAGGCTGTGGCAGGCGTTGGGCAGCGTCAGGCGTTTGAGCAACGCATGATGCCCTTCCAGCGCGCCGGCGATGCGCTGCAGGTAAGCGACGCTGGCTTCTCCCGCCGGCAGATACTCGATCAGCACGTCCAGCACGCCGCCGCACGGCAGCGCCACGTTGGGCGTCATGCCGCCTTCGCCGTAACGAATCACCTGGCTGGCCGCCTGATACTCCCCGGCGGCCACGCGCCGCAGAAAGTCCTCCTCCACGCACCCGCCCGACAATGAGCCGCTGTAGCGGCCGTCGCGGGTCGCCGCCATCAACGCGCCCGGCGAGCGCGGCGAAGAGCCATAGGTGCTGAGCACGGTGCATAACCAAACCGGCTGTTGTTGCAGCCAGCTTATCGCCTGGCTGACCACGGTGACATCAAGATGTTGCATAGGTGAATTTACTCGCTGGCCGGGAGTTGCGATGGAAGATCAATATCCCGCACGACGCCGGGGTGCTCAAGCGGCAGCAGGTGGACTGCCGCGCCTTGCAGCAGTTCACGCGCGCCATTATCGCCGCGCAGTTGGCAAAGTGGTTTGCGCAATCGGGCGGAAAAGCCGACCGGGTGACCGGGCTGTTGCGCATAACAGGGGCGCACGATCGGGTGCTGCCGTAAGGCATCCGCCACCTGTCGGAAAACGTCGGCGCCGACGAATGGCATATCGGCCAGGTGGATCAGCCAGCCCTGCCAGTGCGGTGTGGCCGCAACGCCCGCGGCGATCGAGTCGCCGAGGCCCGCGCTGGCGAGCAGGGTGACCGGCACTTGGTTGGCGGTGCAGGCTGCCAGTACCGGCAGATTATCCGGCCGGGTCACCACCTGTACCGGCAGGCCGGAGGCCAGCGCCTGGCGCAGGGTGTGTTCGAACAGCGAACGCCGCTCGCCCGCCGCATCGGCAAACCCGGCGTTCAATTTGTTGCCCTGGCCGCCGGCCTGAATAAAGCGCTCTCCGCGTCCGGCGGCGGTAATGACAATGCCCGTGGTCATGGTTGAAGTCCGCGTTTGCGCAAATTATTTATTAGCCTACAAACTACCTGTGTTTTGTAAATGTTTTTTTGTTGAAAACAGCCTGTTAATCATCACATAATTTTAGTTATAAGCATATGCTTATGACGTCTACGGCAAGGTCGTCAGCGTTTGCGCAACAACACCGCGAACAAAAACCAATTACAAGAAAGACGTGAAGGACTTATTTATGAGCAATTTCAACCCGTCGCGGCGCCGCTTTATCAAAAGCGCCGTGATTGCGGGGGTCTCCGTGTACCTCGCCCCCTTGTACAGCCGCGCCTACGCCGCGCTGTTCGAGCAAAAAATCCTCCAGTCACCCAACTGGGATCCGCAGGCCAAGCGCGTCCGTTTCCGTATCGACGGCCGCGCCAAGGTCATGGGGCAGAAGGTGTTCGCACGCGATATCCGCGCGGTGGACATGCCGCACTGGCCGCAGAAACAGGCGCACGCCTTCATTCTGCGCGTGACCAAAGCCGACCGGCTGTTCGAGGGGGTCGATCTGTCGCTGCTGGGGGACGATCTGCAGCCCGATCGCCTGGTGACGGCGGAAGATCTGGCGCGCGATGGCCTGGCCTTTCCGGCGTTCTACGGTGACGACATGCTGCTGCCGAACGGCAAAACCCCTGCCTATCTCGGCCAGGCGGTGGCGATCCTGATCTATCACGACTTCGCCCGTTTCCGCTTCGCCAAGGACAAGCTGAAATTCCGTGAGGAAACCATCAAATACGGCGCGGTCACCGGCCCGCTGGAGCGCGATCCCTGGGGCAGTTTCCGTTACGTGCGGGTGGGAGGAGAACAGCCGTTCGACGACGATCGCTTCTCCAGCCTGAAGGATACGCCGATCTTCCCGGTATCGATGAAAAAACACCTGCCGGTATGGCCGGAAGGGCGCGAGGGCGGCAAGCTGGATCAGGAAGGCATGCGCTATGCGGGCCTGATCGCCGACGAGTTGGCGAATCCGCCGGCCGACTGGCTGGTGATGTCACGCCGCTACACCACGCAGTCGATCGACACCTCGGCGCTGGAGCCGGACAACGCCAACGGCTGGTTCGACGCGCAGACGCAAACCCTGCATCTGGTGGTGCCGACTCAGTCGCCGCAGGAAGTGGCCGACGAGATGCCGCGTATGTTGGCCAGGCGCAACCCGCCGGTGAAACAGCTGCTCCTGCACCCGTGCTACACCGTG